>NZ_VCKX01000389.1 GCF_005889725.1 Nonomuraea zeae | reverse complement strand
CGCCCACCCGGATCCCGAGCTCGAACGGCGTCAGGTCGGCCTCCTTCCTGATCGTCGACTGCCACAGCACGAACATGAACGGCACCAGCAGGTCGGCCGCCTCCCCCGAGAGCCCGTGCGCCCGGCCCGTGCCCTGGCGGATGTCCCACGAGTGCACCGCGTAGTCCATGAGCTGCCCGGCCGCGTAGAAGTAGGCGGGCAGCGGTCCCATGTAGTAGTGCGGGACGGTCAGCCCCGCCCACTCGTCCTCGCCGAGGTCGCGCAGGATCGCCCGCATCCGCTCGAAGTCCGTTTTGAGCCGGTCGAGCAGCTCCTTCTGCGGGATCCCGCGCAGCGCCACGGCCTGCTCGTTGACCCGGGCCCCCATCCCGGGCAGCCCGTACGCCGCCCCGGGGTCGCCGCCGCCGCGGGCTACGTCGAAGCCGGCGAAATACCCTTCCGTCGTGTCGACGATGTGCGCGACCACGTCGCGCGTCGTCCAGCCCGGGCAGGCAGTCGGAGCCTCCCAGGCCTCCTCGGGCTCGGCCAGCGCGAACAGCCGCTCGGCCTCCTCCGCCACGACTCGCAGGATGGTGTCCTTTCCCGCGTACGAGGTGGCATCCCATTCGTTCATGCCGTTCACCTCCTACGGCGAACGACAGACCTCGACGGTTTAAATGTCAATATTCCCGGCAGAGAGAATCCCCTGGGCGGTGGCGACGCCCAGGGGATGACCCGATTCACGCGCAGGTGTACCCGGAGGCCGTCTGCGTGTTGCCGTTCGGGCGGCTGACCTGGAAGCCGAAGGTGGTGCTCGCGTTCGGCGCGAGGTTGCCGTTGTAGCTCGCGTTCCTGGCGGTGACGGTCTGCCCGCTGACGGTCACGACCGCGTTCCACGACCCGCTCAGCGTGTGGCCGGCGGGCAGGGTGAGGGTGACCGTCCAGCCGGTGATGGCGGACGTGCCGGTGTTGGTGACGGTCACGGGCTGGACGACGTACCCGTTGTTCCACTGGTTCTGCACGGTGCCCACCGCTGTGCAGCCGCCGGGGCCGCCTCCGCCCGCGGTCGTGGTGAACGTGGCCAGGGCCGAGTTCGCCGACACGTTCCCCGCTCCGTCACGGGCGCGGACGTACACCTGGTACTGGGTCGAGGCGCTCAGCCCGGTGAGCGAGATCGAGTTGGTGGTGCTCTGCCCGAGCAACTGGTCGGTGGCGCCCTGCTCGCGGTAGACGTCGTACCCGGCGAGGCCGCTGCCGCCGCTGTCGGTCGAGGCGGTCCACGTCAGCGCGGCCGAGCTGGAGGTGATGCTGCTCGCGCTCGGCGTGCCCGGCGTGGTCGGCGGCGTGGGGTCGGTCGTGGTGCCACCCGCGAGCGCGTCGTGCACGGCGGTGTACGAGGGCTTCTGCGCGTAGCTCTCGTCGTAGATCAGCGCCGCGCCCTGCCCGGGGAACGTGTCGGGCACCCAGGAGTACTTGTCGGTGAAGCCCCAGATCGTCACGCCCGCGCAGGCGGTGACGGCGAGGCACGCGTTGACGACGTTGCGGTAGTAGGTGGCCTGCGTGGCGTCCTTCGTGGCGTCCCTGGGCGTCTGGATGCGCACGTCCAGCTCGGTGATCCGGACCTGGACGCCGAGAGCGGCGAAGCGCTGCAGGTTCTGCTGGAAGTCGCCCGGGAAGCCGTACTGGATGGCCAGGTGGCTCTGGAAGCCCACGCAGTCCACGGGCACGTTCTGCTGGCGCAGCGACGAGACCAGGTTGTAGATCGCGGTGCTCTTGGCGTTGATCCCCTCGGTGTTGTAGTCGTTGATGCACAGCCGCGCGTCGGGGTCGGCGGCGCGGGCGGCGCGGAAGGCGTCGGCGATGTAGCTCTGGCCCAGCGTGTTGTACCAGAACGACGTACGCAGGTTGCCGCTGTCGTCGAAGACCTCGTTCACCACGTCCCACGAGACCACGGTCGCGTTGCTCGCGTAACGGCCGACGACCTGGCTGATGTGGTTCTGCATCGCCGTGCGCATCGCGGTGGCGCTCAGGCCCTGCACCCAGCTCGGCGTCTGGTTGTGCCACACGAGCGTGTGGCCGTGGACCTGCTGGTTGTTCTGCGTGGCGAAGTTGACGATGGCGTCGGCGCCGGAGAAGTTGAACTGGCCCTGGCTGGGCTCGGTGGAGTCCCACTTCATCGCGTTCTCGGCGGTGACCTGATTGAACTCGGTGGCGGCTATGTTGCGATAAGAGGTCTCATTGGACAGCGGGCTGGTGGCGAGCGCCGCACCGATGAACTTGCCCCGGCTCGCCGCGTGCGTGCGCAGGGGCGCGGACGCGTCGGCCGAGGTGGCAGGCAGGAGGAAGGTCGCGAGCACTCCCACCAGGGTGAGGACTCTGACGAACGAGGACGAACGCACGGACATCTACCTCCGGAGGCAGGCACTCGATTCCGAAAGTTTTCGATCCCGGTCGGATCGCACCGCAGACGGTATGGACCGGTAAGTGCACGGTCAATGCCGATCACGGGACGGCGCCAAAGCAGCAGCGTGTGGCCGGAAACTATCGGTCCATAAATGAAACTTTCAGCAGTGCCCGCCGGCCCAGGGCCCGCCGGGGCCCGCTGCGGCACCTGTTTCTCCTGCTCTAGCGCGACGTACCTACCGGTCGGTACTGTGATTTATCCGGAATAATCGTCTATTGCGGGAGTTCTGCGCATGTCCCTTTCGCACGCCCAGGTCCAGGCCCAGCTCACCGGACCCGGCCAGCTTTTCGAGATCGAGGAGATCGGCGACACCGGGGTACGCACGTGGAAGCACGCACCCGCCCACTTCCGCGCCCTGCTGGAGATGAGCAGGTTCCACGGCGACAAGGTCTTCCTCGTCTACGAGGACGAGCACATCACGTTCGAGGACCTTTTCCGCCGGGCCGCCACCCTCGCCAACCGCCTGGTCGACGAGTACGGCGTGCGCAAGGGCGACCGGGTGGCCGTGGCCATGCGCAACTACCCCGAATGGGCGGTCTCCTTCTCGGCGACGCTGGCGGCGGGAGCGATCGCCGTACCGCTGAACGCCTGGTGGACGGAGGCCGAGCTGGCCTACGGCGTGCGCGACTCCGGCGCGAAGGTTTTGATCGCCGACGGTGAGCGGGCGATCAGGCTGGCTTCGACGGGCGTCCCGCTGATCGTCGCCAGGGGCGAGGCGCCGGAGGGGGCGCGCACGTACGAGGACGTGCTGGGCGAGGTCACCGCGGACGTGAAGCTGCCGGACGTCGAGCTGTCCCCCGAGGACCCGGCCACGATCTTCTACACCTCGGGGACGACCGGCAGTCCCAAGGGCGCGCTCGGCAGCCACCGCAACCTGGGCCAGTCCCCCATGACCGTCGCCTACGGCCTCATGCGCGCCACGGCCATGGCGGGCAAGGACATCGCGGCGGCCGCGGGCACCCGCCGGATCACCCTGCTGACCGTCCCCCTGTTCCACGTGACGGGCTGCTTCTCGGCCATGACGACCACCATGTTCAGCGGCGGCGGCCTGGTGCTCATGTACAAGTGGGACCCCGAGCAGGCGCTGCGCCTGATCGAGCGCGAGCAGGTCAGCGCCATGATCGGCGTGCCGACCAACGCCTGGCAGCTGATGTCCCACCCCGACTTCGGCAAGTACGACCTGAGCTCGCTCACCACCCTCGGCTACGGCGGCGCCCCCGCTCCGCCGAAGCTCCTGGAACGCATCACCACGAACCTGCCCAACCGCGCCCCCTCCAACGGCTACGGCATGACCGAGACGACCGCGCTGGCCATCGGCAACGGCGGCGCCGACTACCAGGCCAAGCCCGACAGCATCGGCGTGCCCACGGCCGTGGTCGACGTGCGCGTGGTGGACCCGATGGGCACCGAGCTGCCGCCCGGCGAGGTCGGCGAGCTGTGCGTGCGCGGCCCGAACGTCATCATGGGCTACTGGAACAAGCCGGAGGCGACGGCGCAGACGTTCGTCGGCGGCTGGCTGCACACCGGCGACCTGGCCAAGATCGACGACGAGGGTTTCGTCTACATCGTGGACCGCGCCAAGGACATGGTGATCAGGGGCGGCGAGAACGTCTACTGCGCCGAGGTCGAGGCCGCGCTGTTCGAGCATCCGGCGGTGGACGACGCGGCGGTGATCGGCGTGCCCCATGACGAGCTGGGCGAGGAGGTCGGCGCGGTGATCCGGCTGGCGCCCGGCCAGGCGGTGACGACCGAGGAGCTGCAGGCGTTCCTGACGGACCGGATCGCCAAGTTCAAGATCCCGGTGCGCGTGTGGTTCCGCGACGGCGAGCTGCCCCGCAACCCCGGCGGCAAGATCCTCAAGACGCACCTGCGCAGGGAGGTCCTGGGCGCCTGAACCGCCGTTCCGGGGGTGCGGCGCCGTTACCCGATCGAGCCTTGATCAACTTCTTGGCGGCTCGCTAGGGTTGGGCGCTTCCGCCCGCCTCGCGCCCCCTGGAGCAGCCTCGTGCGCCGATACCGCTTCGGCAGGATCGCGGCCGTCGTCGCGGCGGCCTACCTGCTCGCCGTGCTCGGTCTGGCCGTCTTCGCAGTGGCCGCGGGCGACGTCGGCCCCCTGTGGCGGGTCGTCGCGTACCCGGGCGTCTTCATCGCCGGCGAACTCCGGCCCTGGCCGTGGCTGGTCGGCCTGCTGGTCCTGGTCGCGGTGGTCCAGGCGTGGGCGTACTGGCAGCTGCTGCGCGGCCGGCTGCGCGGCACGCCGGCCGGGCACGGCAGGGAGGCCGGCCTGCTGCGCGCCGCGCTGTACGTGGACGCCGCGGTCACCGTGTTCTACACCCTCGTGATGATCGTCCCGTGGCAGGAGGGGTTCGCCGCAACCCTGTACCCGTGGTCGAGCTTCGTCTTCGTCCTGCTCCAGCTCGCCGTCACGTGGCTGTTCTTCCGGGTGCTCGCCGGCACCACCCCCCTCTGGTTACGGCTCCTCATCCTGGTGACCGGGACGCTGTGCGCGGCCGACAGCCTGATCTCCATCTTCGAGGCCGGCTTCGGGCTGGAGCCGTTCGGCCGGATCGACGCGCTCGCGTGGGCTCGGGAGCTGTCCAGGCCGGCCTGGATGGTGCCGCTCCTGGTCGCCCAGGCGCGCGATCCACGCTGGAGCAGGGCCACCGTGTGGATCGGCGTCGTCATCGTGGCGCTCTCGCTGACGTCCCCCGCGTCGTTCGGTTACTTCTCCTACCGGGCCGCGAACGAGGTGCCCGTCGAGCTGATCGCCTTCGGGCTGCTCAGCAGCATGTCCGTCTTCGGCGTGGTCTGGCAGGCCCGGTCCGCCCACGACCTCGGCAGCCTCCAGCCGCAGAGAGCCCGGCGCCGGCCGGTGAGGGTCCCCGCCGGACGGTGGCCGCTCGCCGTCGTGGCGATCTTGCTCCCGCTGCTCCCCGCCGCCGCGAACCTCACGCGCGGGGTGCCGTTCTGGAGCGGCCCCACGACGGAGGTCTACCTAGCCGTCCACCGGGACGCCGGCAGCGCGTTCTTCCTCCTGTGGTTCGCCCTCGACGTGCTCGTCGGCGTCGGCGCCCCCGCCCTGCTGATCGCGGCGGCCGTCCTGCGCCGCACCCGGCGTTTCGCACGCGTCACGGTCGTGACCCTCCTCGCCGCCGCCGCCCTCGGCGCGGCCGGGGCACTCACCCCCCTCCGGGACAGGGAGCTGCCGTTCGCGGAGGAGCTGCCGCCGTACCCGGCGAGCCTGTTCGCCAAGGACGGCACGCTCGTCTCCGCCGGCATCTCCCCTGCCTGGTACAGCCTCGCGCTCGCCGCCTCCGCCCTCCTCCTGCTCTCCCGGTACGCCGCCCCGCCCGCCGAGCGCCGTCGCCGCCACGTCCTCGTCGCGGCCCTCGCCGGCACCCTCACGCACTGCCTCCTGCCCGCCGCCGACCAGGAATCCGGCCCGATCACCACGGCGGAGGAGTGCAACCCGGCCGACTACCGGCGGCTGCCGGAGGAGGAGCCGGAGCGCATGCCCGAGACGTTCGTCTGCGCGATGCGCGGCGGCCAGGGGAACGGCGTCCTGCCGGAGCTCGCCGCCACCACGCCCGATCACGTCGTCCTGGCGCACGGCCGCCGCCTGTGCGGCGTCTACACCCGCAACGACCCCGCTGAGCTCGCCCGCCTGAAGCTCGACCGCGCCGCCCTCGCCTACTCGATCTCCGGGATCTGCCCCGGCGCGGCGGCCGTCGTGCGGGCGGCGAAGGACGGGCAGGACCGGGAGATGGCCGAGATCGAAGCGGATGGCCGGCGGATGTGCGCCGCCACGCCCCGCCACAAGCCGCTGATCAAGCCCGCCGCCGCCGTCCGGGTCAAGGAACCGCAGTTGACCGACTACGGCGTCATGGAGTCGGTGGAGGCGCCCGAGGACGAGGACTATGACCCCTACTCGGGGGAGCTGCTGGACGAGGCCCAGGACAACGGCCTGGCCGCCGCCCGCCCCGGCCACCTGATGGTGCTGTCGCACTCCGACTTCGACCTCTGCGTCACCCTGGAGACCTACCGGCGCCGCCCGCCGGTGGAGACGAGGGGCTGGGACCACGTCGTCGAGGTCGGCTACGACAGCCCCGGCGGCTCGATCGTGCTCAGCGACGCCGCCGGCGGCACCGAGCTGCCCGACCTCGCGCTCGACGGCCGCGCGGGCCATTACCGCATCCGCGTGCACTACGCGTGGTTCCCCTGGAAGGGCGAAGGGATGGGCGGCCAGCGGCTGCTGATCATGGCGTACCCGGGCCCGGGCGACAGGACGATCACCTACCGCAGGCCCGCCCGCCCCCGCTGACGTCGCCCCGCACGAGTTTCAGATCGCGAAATGCCTGGTCGAGCCCCGTTTCGCCGATCCGCATTACCTAGGGCGTAATCGCGGCACCTACGCGCTGGCTGACATCTTTCAGGTGTCAGAACGCATCACCGAAGGAGCCCGATATGACCGCCCTGACCGTCACCGCCGACCGGACCAAGTTCCTCCGCCTCGCGCTGGCCGCCGACGCGGTCGTCACCGCCGGCAACGGGCTGGTCTACCTCGCCTTCGCCGGCCCGGTGGGCGATCTGCTCGGCCCCGACGCGGCGCTGCTGCGCGGGATCGGCGTCTTCCTCCTCGTGTACGGCGCCGGCGTCGGGCTCCTGGCCGGCCGGCGCGCGATCAGCCCGGCCGGCACCAAGGCCGTGATCGCCCTGAACATCATCTGGACCCTCGCCAGCATCGCCGCCGTCGTCACCGGCGCGGCCGGATTCACCACGCTCGGCGCGATCTGGGCCATCGCCCAGGCTCTGGTCGTCGGCGTGTTCGCCGAGCTCCAGATCACCGGCCTGCGCAAGGCCCGCAGCAGCCAGTAGCGCCCGCGCAAGGCCCGCAGCAGCCAGTAGCGCCCGCGCAAGGCCCGCAGCAGCCAGTAGAACGTCGAACCAAGTAAGGGAGAACCCGTCATGACCCTCGTCGACCGCTACGTCGCCGCCTGGAACGAGACCGACCCCGACGCCCGCGCCAAGGCCGTGGCGGACCTCTGGACCGAGGACGCCACCTACACCGACCCGCTGGCCGACGTGGCCGGCCACCAGGGGATCGCCGCCGTCATCGAAGGCGCCCAGGGGATGTTCCCCGGCCTCGTCTTCACCCCCGGCGACCAGTACGACGCCCACGGCCGCCTCGCCCGCTTCACCTGGCACCTCGGCCCGGCGGGCGGGGAGCCGGTGGCCATCGGCTTCGACGTCGTGGAGCTGGCCGAGGACGGCCGCATCCGCAAGGTCCTCGGCTTCCTGGACCAGGTCCCCGCCGCCTAGCCCCTGATTTCAAGAGTCCCCGGTCATCGGCCGGGGGCTCTTATTCAGTTGCCCCGAACCTCGCATTCACCGGACAATCGACCTTCGTGCCCGCTGGACTGAAACGCCTGCTCCGTAACCTCGCGATCGACGTGAGCCCGTTGCGGGACTCCCGCGACTATCGCCTGCTGTTCTCGTCCGGCGTCATCACGATGTTCGGCACGATGATCACGATGGTCGCGGTGCCGTACCAGATGAAGGAGCTCACCGACTCCTATCTGGCGGTCGGCCTGGTCAGCCTGGCGGAGTTCGTGCCCATGGTCGTGTTCGGCCTGTGGGGCGGCGCGATCGCCGACTCCCTCGACCGCCGCAAGATCATCGTCTGGTGCGAGCTGGGCCTGCTGGCCACCTCGGCGGCCCTCATGATCAACGCGCTGCTGCCCAACCCCCAGGTCTGGGTCCTGTACGTGATCGGCGCCGCCTCCATGGGCATCACCTGCCTGCAGCGCCCGAGCCAGGAGGCCACCTTGCAGCAGGTGGTCCGGCACGACCAGCAGGGCGCGGCGGCGGTCCTGTCGAGCCTGCGCTGGAACTTCGGCGCCATCGTGGCCCCCGCGCTCGGCGGCCTGCTGGTCACTTCGTGGGGCACCGCCGCCGCGTACGCCATCGACACCGCCACCTTCCTGCTGTCCATGCTGCTCCTGTGGCGCATCCGGTCCCTGCCACCCGCCGAGGACGCCGCCCCGGCGTCGCTGCGATCGCTGGTCGAGGGCGTGCGGTACGCGGTGGGCCGCCCCGACCTGATGGGCACGTACCTGGTGGACATCGCGGCGATGGTGTTCGCGATGGCGACGGCGCTGTTCCCCTTCCTGGCCGACGAGCTGCGCGCGCCGCAGGCGCTCGGGCTGCTGTACTCCGCCGGCGCCGTGGGCGCGCTGGTCGCCTCGCTCACCGGCGCCTGGGCGGCCCGCGTGCAGCGCCAGGGCCTCGGCGTGATCGTCGCGGCCGCGCTGTGGGGCGCGGCCGTGGCGTTGGCCGCCCTGGCGCCGAACATCTGGGTCCTGCTCGTCTGCATCGCGTTCGCCGGCGCGGCCGACATGGTCAGCGGCATCTTCCGCATGACCATGTGGAACCAGACGATCCCGCGCGAGCTGCGCGGGCGGCTGGCCGGCATCGAGCTCCTCTCCTACGCCAGCGGCCCGATGCTGGGCAACGCCAGGGCCAGCCTGATGGCCAACTTCGGCGGCACCCGCTTCTCCCTCGGCGCAGGCGGCCTGCTCTGCGTCGCCGCCGTAATGGCGCTGGGGGCGGCACTGCCCAAGTTCCGCGGGTACGACGCGAGAACCGACGAGCACGCCCTGGCCGAGAAGGCCCGCAGGCAGTCAGCCGAAACCACCGAACAGGCCCCCGCCTGACCTGCCCCGCCCTTACCTCCCCTCCGCCTTGGCGAACACCCGCAACGCCTCCGCATCGGAGTAGGTGCTCGTGACGAACTCGCCCACCCACTCCTCGATCCCCTCGAACGCGCTCTCCTCGACCAGCCGCCGACCCACCTCGGCGGCGTCGAGCGGGGTGTTCCGCAGGGAGACCGCCCCGCTCTCGCCGTCGAGCAACGCCCAGTGCGCCCCGGCCCGGCCGTAGGGCATCCCGACCGACCCCGGATTGACGATCAGCACCCGGTCGGCCAGCCGTACGAAGGGCATGTGGGTGTTGCCCACCACCACGGTCGCGGCGCTCTCTCCCGCCAGCACCTCGGCCCACCTCTCCAGCGAGCTGTCGACGAGGATCATCTCCTCGTCGCTGCGCGGCGTGGCATGCACGAACAGCGTCGTCCCCAGCCGGCCCAGCTCGACCACCTGCCGATCGGGCAGCCCGCCCAGCAAGGCGACCTGATCGCCCCGTAACCGCTCACCCGCCCACTGGGAGACCGGATATTCGCTGGTCCGCCCGCCGGCCACCTCGACCAGCTCGCGATCGGCGTTCCCATTGACCCAGAGCGCCCGATCACCCAGCGAGACCAGCGCGTCGAGCGTCTCGACCGGCACCGGCCCGGCCGCCATGTCGCCGGTCAGCACGATCAGATCCGCCGCCACCACGTCGGGCTCGGCCAGCACGGCTTCGAGCGCGGGCAGCACTCCGTGGATGTCGGACAGCACGGCGATACGCATGCCCCCACTCTGCCCTGCCGCCGCCACCCCGGAAGCCCCGTTTCGCAGCCGACGAACAGCCCACGAACAGCCCACGAACCTGTCTCTTATACAC
>NZ_VCKX01000388.1 GCF_005889725.1 Nonomuraea zeae | reverse complement strand
CATCTTCTCGACACTGGCCTGACCCCACTGCGCGCGCTGTCTCACCAGCCACGTCATACCGCGCGACGATCACTGCGGCAAACTCGGCGATCTTCACTCACCTCGACGTGCGGAAAACGGGGCTAGCCGCGCAGCAGACCGGCCAGCCGCTCGGCCGGCACCCGTACGGTGAACGCCGCGCAGCCGGTGCAGAAGTAGCCGCGCCCGAACGTCAGCTCCACCTCCCCCGCGCCCACGTTGACCAGCAGCCGCTCGTTGTCCACGGTCACGGTCCGCGGGTTCTGGCCCTTCGGCATGTACGGCCGCACCGCCGCGGCCACCCGCTTCCGGCCGTCCGTGGTGAACGCGGCCGGGACGAACAGCTCGCGCACGGTGAGCGCGCGAGCGGCGCGGATGTCGTAGTTGACCGCCCGCCCGGTGTCCTCCGTCCTCGCCCCGGTCCCGCTCGAGAACGCGTAGCGCACGGAGATCATCGCGGCGTCATTGCGCACGACGACGTAGGTGCCCCTGACCAGGGCGCCGGCCGCCGGGTTCGCGCGCAGGGCGCGCAGCGTGTCATCGACGGCAGTCCTGGCCGGGGCGATCAGAGCCGCGTTGGCGCGGGCCGCGTCGCCGCCCTCGGCCCGGGGATAGGAGACGTCGATCACGAGCCGGGGGCGTACCTCGTGCCAGGTGGCCGTCCTGAGCACGATCGGCTCGCGCGCCTGCGTGCCCCGTACGAGCGGCGCCGCCAGTGCTGCCGCCGCCGCCAGGACCAGCGCCCCCGCTCCGGCCAGCAGGACCTTCCTGGGCACGCTGACCATCGTGCTCGCCGTCATGCCCGCGACCACGAACGGCCCGGCCAGGAAGCCCATCTGCAACCCCGAGGGCCCCAGCGCCGCCAGCCCGCCGGCCAGCACCGACAGCCCCCACACGGTGAGCCAGGCGGACGCGCGCCGCTCGTCGAGGTTCACCTTCATGAGCCCGAGATAGACCAGCCCGGCCAGCAGCACGACGTAGAGGGCGGCGGCGAGGTTCTCCAGCGGCCCCTGCGTCACGGACAGGACGGGCAGCGCGCGGAGGAGCCCGCCGTCCTGCCACGCGGGACCGGCGATCCCCAGGATCGCGCCCGCCACCACGGCCAGCACCAGCGCGGCCCCGCCGGCCCGCGCCGCCAGCAGCCCGCGCGCCCGCCGGCCGGGAACGTGCTCCCGCACCTGCTCCTTCCAGGCCCGGTGGCGCGCGACCGCCTGCTCCCACGTCTGCCCGCCCTCCAGCTCCAGGATGCGCGCGAACCTGGTCACGCCGGCCTGCGAATGCACGATGAACAGCAGCGCCCCGAACACCGGCACGGCGAACGCGGTGAACCACGCGGCCTCCTCGGCCGGCACGATCCCCAGCAGCCGCTCGCCGGTCAGCACGTGGCCGGCCAGGGTGCCCGCGTTCCAGGCCAGCGCCGCGGCCAGCGCGAGCGCGGCAACCAGCACCAGGTACGACGACGCCGGGAAGAGCCGGACGAGCTGGCCGCGTACCGCGAGGTAGACCAGCACCGGCGCGGCCACCGCGAACGCCGCCACCACCGCCCATAACCACGTTGCGACGGTCCCGCCGAGCGCAGGATCGGGCGGGGAGAGCAAGGCCAGCGCCCGCAGCGGCACCGGGGAGTCCTCGTCGAGCAGCCGCCGGGTGAGCGTGGGGAAACGCGAGGTGACGGCCACGCAGAAGTACGTCAGCGCGAGCGCGGCCCCCGCCACCAGCAGGCTCCACCGGCGATCGGGCCGCACGGGGTCAGGCGCGGCGGGCTCGCGTACCGTGCCGGGCAGTGCCCGCTGCAGGCCGGTGGCGGCCAGGGCGAGCAGCACCGGGGGCAGCGCGACCTGGGCGGGCTCGGAGACCAGCGCCGCCGCCAGGTCACGCGCGTACTCGGCCGCCCAGGCGGGGTCCAGCGGCGCGGCGAGCAGCAACTCCCGCATGCCGTGATCGATCGCCACGACCGCCGCGTACACGCCGGGGGCCGCGCTGAGTGCGATCCACGCCAGGACGAACGCCCGGCCGGGGCGGCCGTCCACCGGCAGCCGCCGCCGTAACGCCCCTTCCAGCGACCCGGCCGCGACGGCGGCGAGCACCACCGCGACCTGCTGGAAGTACCCCAGGGACAGGGGTAACCAGGCGAGCAGCGGCTGGTCCCGCAGCAGCACGCTCCACACCAGCGACCACCCGGCCACCAGGCAGGGCAGCACCCACGCCCGGCCCCGGAAGACCGGGCCAGCCTCAGCCGAGCCATCCGACCCGGCGGCGGCGGCCTTCTTGGCGGTGCCTCCGGCGGGTGCGGGCTCGGTTGTGGCGGGGGCGGCGGGAATCGTGCGCGTCGCGGCCAGCGCCAGGAGCGCCGACAGCAGGGCCGTCGCCATCCCCCAAGCGGCCGCGTAGGTCAGGTATCTGAAAGATGGCACCCCCTGCAGCCACGCCCAGAGGAGCACGCCCAGCACCCCGGCCGGGCCGCCGGTGAGCCCCCAGCACACGAGCACCCCCACCCGCGACCGGCCGAACCCGGACCATCGGTACACGACGTAGGCCCCAGCCGTCAGCACCACGCAGAAGGCGGCCAGCGTCGCGGCCACGGCGACCACGCCAGGAGCCACACCGCCGCCAGACCCCGCGCCGGCCACAGCATCCGCCGCAGCATCCGCCGCAGCATCCGCCGCAGCCCCCGCCGCCCGGCCGTCAGCCAGACCGGGGAAGATCAGCACCCCGCCGATGGCCCGGCCCAGCAGGAAACCGGCCACCGGCGGCAGGGCGCAGAGACCCGAGACGAGCAGCGTGACACCGGCGACGGCGAGCAGGAACACCCGCGTCGACCCGAACCAACCGGCAACCCGCGCCCCAGCCTTATCCGCGCCGGTCTTCCCCGCGCCGGCTTTCTCGGCGTCAGCCTGCTCGGCGCCGGCCTTCCCCGAGCCGGTCTTTGCCGCGCGCGCCTTCTTCGCGCCTGCCTTTTTCGCGCCCGCCTTGGTCCTGTCCGTCGGCTGATTGCCGGGCATCCGCATGCCAATGGTCTGCACGTCTGACATCTGCCCGCCCCGAGCGCAGGCATGGCTCGTGGCCCCAGCCGCCCAGGTGGTGGTGACCGGGAAGTGTCCGCCGGGTCAGCAACGACCCCCGGAACCCCGGCGAGGCCCGGGAAAAGCGGCGAGCCCCGGGCCGTGGGCCCGGGGCTCGCCGAAAGGTGGTGGACGATACTGGGATTGAACCAGTGACCTCTTCCGTGTCAGGGAAGCGCTCTCCCGCTGAGCTAATCGTCCTTGCAGAGGTGGCGACGGGATTTGAACCCGTGTGGACGGCTTTGCAGGCCGCTGCCTCGCCTCTCGGCCACGCCACCGAGCCGGAAGCTCCGAGCGGAAGACGGGATTCGAACCCGCGACCCTCACCTTGGCAAGGTGATGCTCTACCACTGAGCCACTTCCGCGTCCGCCCCGCTCGCGCCGGGCGACGAGAGAACTCTAGCGAATCCTGGCCGAGTCCCCAAACTGGAATACGGCCGCCCAGGTCACGTGTGGCCTCCGTTGACGGTGATGCGCTGGCCGGTGACGAACGCGCCCCCGTCCGAGGCCAGGTACGACACCGCCGCCGCCACGTCGTCGGGCGTGCCCATCCGGCGCAGCGGCACCTCCTCCCGGTAGGCGCTCTGGTCCAGGCCCGAGTGCCGCTCCACCGGGATCCAGCCGGGCGCGACGACGTTCACCGTGACGCCGTACGGGCCCAGCTCGCGCGCCCACGCCTCGGCCAGCGCGTGCTGGGCGCCCTTGGCCCCGATGTAGGCGGACATGCCGGGCAGCCGGCGGTCCACGATGTCGGAGCCGATCTGGATGACCCGGCCGCCGCCGCGTTCCTTCATGCCCGGCAGAGCCGCCTGCACCAGCAGCGTCGGGCTTTTGACGAAGAACGTGAGCTGGTCGAGGTGCGCCTGCCAGGTGAGGTCCTCGAAAGGGATCGACGGCTGCGGCCCCGTCGCGTTGGCCACCAGCACGTCCACCGGCCCGAGCCGTTCGGCCACCGCGACGATCAGCCCGGCCACGTCGGCCTCGTCCGTGACGTCGGCGTTGAACGTCTCGGCGATCCCGCCCGCGGCCCGGATGGCGGTCACCACCTGCTCGGCCCCCGCGCTGTCGGAGTAGTAGTTGACGGCGACGGCCAGGCCGTCGGCGGCCAGCCTGCGCGCGATCACGGCTCCCAGGCCGCGCGAGGCGCCGGTCACGAGGGCGACTGTTGTCATGAGAACCGACCCTAACCCGCCTGTCGCGGGCCGTCAGCGGCTGGGCTGCAGGTTCGCGGGATGCGGCCCTTCGGTCTCCAGGCGGTACTCCTGGCCGGAGACGGCGCGGTTGTCGTCGATGACCCGCTCCGACGGGGGCTTGCCGCCGCCCATGATCGCGGACTGCATCGCGGAGAACTCTTCGTGGGGCTCGCGCGCGTACCCGGTGCCCTGCGTCGTGTAGCCGATCTGGGTGGTGAGCAGGTCCCGTACGTACGCCTTGTTCGGCTCGAACGTCACCGGCGGCGGCAGCGCGGCGGCGAGCACCTGGTCGGGGTCGCGCCCGTCGAAGCGGCTGAACAGCTCGGACGCCAGCCGCAGCTGCTCCAGCTCCATGCCGAGGTGCAGCTCCCAGATGCTCTTCACGCGGGGATCGGACTCGGTCTCCATGAAGGAGTAGTAGAGGTAGCACTCGTTGTACTCGTGGTTGAGCAGCCGCTCCCACCAGCTCTCGGCCGGATCCGCGAGCGTCTCGTAGTGGGTGACGTGCTCCTCGCCGATCATCGCGATCTCCTGGCAGAGTGCGCGGGCGACCGGCTCGATGCAGGCCGGGCCGGCGTTCATGAGGAAGTTCGTGAGCTGCTGCTCGGCCGACATGAGCGTGAGGACGTGCAGCCTGGACAGCGGCTCGGTGGCGCTCCTGTCGTACGGCTGGCGCACGTTGTCCGGCGGGTCCCGGTGCTGCAGGTACGCCGGCCGCCCCGGCAGCACCTCGGTCAGCCGGCCGACGACCTTCCCGGCCTCGCGGTGCTCGATCAGCTCGTACAGGTTCGCGTACCGGTAGAGGTGGTCGACGTGTTCGAGCAGCACGAACTGGCAGGACTGCTTCAGGTACGGGTCCGGCTCCATCCTGGCCACCCACGCCGTCAGGTCCACCGCGGCCTGCTCGTAGGCGATCATCGTCTCCGTCACCGACATGACGCCGGGCAGCAGCCAGCCGACCGCCTTCTGCTGCTGCGCCTCGATGTAGCGCACCCGCGCGAGCTGCCGCTTGATCTCGAGGTCGGGGCAGTGCCTGGCGAGCTGGTGGCTGAACGCGATCGCCTCGGTCTCGACGCCGTTCATCGTGAGGATCCGGCAGCGGGTGTGCGGATCGGCGTGATCGGGGTCGATCGGCGTGACGTTCAGCTCCTGCCAGGTCCTGAGCTGCTCGTCCAGCGGGATTCCCCGCTCCTGAAGTGGGTCGAAGGCCATGTCGCACCGCGTACCCGGCGCTTCGGACGGGCAACCTCAGCGTTGCCCACGCGAACGGCCCGCGTTCGGTAAGGGAGGCATACCGGGCCGGGGCCCCGGGTAGGGCGCTGACGTGGGCGAACACGATGTCATCGACCTGCTGGTGGCCCAGCACGGCCGGATCAGGGACCTGTTCGACGAGGTCGAGCAGGCGCCGCCGGAGAAGGTGGGCGAGGCGTTCGACCGGTTGACACGGATGCTGTCCGTGCACGAGACGGCCGAGGAGGAGATCGTCCACCCGTACGCGCGCAGGAAGCTCGACAACGGTCAGGGCGTCGTCGGCGACCGCCTGACCGAGGAGGGGCGGGCCAAGCGGCTCCTGGCCGACCTGCACAAGGCGGGGGTGGACAACCCGGCGTTCTGGGACCGGCTGGCGGAGCTGCGCACGGCCGTGACGGCGCACGCGCGCAGCGAGGAGCGCTACGAGTTCGCCAGGCTGCGCGCGCACACCTCCGCGGCCGAGCGCCGGGCGATGGCGGTGGCGGTGCGGGCGGCCGAGGCCCTCGCCCCGGCCCGCCCGCATCCCGGTAGGGAGTCCGCACTCGGAAACCTGCTGGCCGGGCCGCCGCTGGCCCTCATGGACCGCGCCCGCGACGTGATCCGCAAGGCCCTCGGCGGCGGAGCCTGACGGCCGGGCATGCTTCGGTGCCAGGCGAAATGTCATCGCACTACCGTGGAACCCATGGAGCACATCGCACGTGACGCCGACATATCACCCGTCGCCGCGCTCATCGCGGAGCCGACGCGGGCGGCCATCCTGACGGCCCTGCTCGGCGGGCGGGCCCTGGCGGCGGGGGAGCTGGCCAGGATCTCGGGCGTGAGCGCCGCCACCGCCAGCGCCCATCTGGCCAGGCTGCTCGACGGGGGGCTCGTCGCCGTCGTGCGCCAGGGCCGCCACCGCTACTACCGCCTGGCCGGGCACGAGGTGGCCGAGGTGCTGGAGGTGCTGGCGAGGATCAGCGCCCGCCCTCCCGTACGCTCCCTGCGCCAGTCCCGGCAGGCCAGGCAGCTGGAGGAGGCCCGCACCTGCTACGACCACCTGGCCGGACGGGCCGGCGTGGGCCTGCTCGACCGGCTCAGGGAGAGCGGCTGCTTCGAGGCCGAGGCGGGGCTGACCGAGGCGGGCGAGCGGCTGCTGGCCGGGCTCGGCGTGGACGTGGCGGGGGCGCGCGAGTCCAGGAGGAGGTTCGCGCCCGAGTGCCTGGACTGGACGGAGCGCCGCGCGCATCTCGGCGGGGCGCTCGGGGCGGCGATCACCGAGGTGCTGTTCGAGCGCGACTGGCTGCGGAGGGGCGCCGTGCCGCGCGCGGTGCTGGTCACGGACGAGGGCAGGGAGGGTCTGTCCGCATTGTTCGCTGGTAAGGAGCTAACATCGCATACGCCAGTTACCTAACCAGCGAGAGAGACGCATCATGCGCGACAACGGAGTCGTGAACGTCGGTCCGGAGCCGCTGAGCTTCGACGACGTCATCAGGGTGGCCCGGCACGGTGCCCCCGTACAGCTCACCGACGACGCCATGGCCGCGATCTCCGCGGCCCGGCAGCGGGTGGACGAGCTGGCCGAGAGCCCGACGCCGGCGTACGGCATCTCCACCGGGTTCGGCGCGCTCGCGACCCGGCACATCGACCCGGCGCTGCGCGCCCAGCTCCAGCGTTCGCTGGTGCGCTCGCACGCGGCGGGCAACGGGCCCGAGGTCGAGACCGAGGTGGTGCGCGCGCTCATGCTGCTGCGCCTGCACACGCTGGCCACCGGCCACACCGGCATCAGGCCGACCACGGCCAAGACCCTCGCGGCGCTGATCAGCGCGGGGATCACGCCCATCGTGCACGAGTACGGCAGCCTCGGCTGCTCGGGCGACCTGGCGCCGCTGGCCCACGTCGCGCTCACGCTGATGGGCGAGGGCGTCGTACGCGACAGGGACGGCAAGGTGCAGCCGTCCGCCGAGGCGCTCAAGCAGGCCCACATCGAGCCGGTCGAGCTGGCCGCCAAGGAGGGGCTCGCGCTCATCAACGGCACGGACGGCATGCTCGGCATGCTCATCCTGGCCCTCGGCGACCTCACCATGCTTGTCAGGACCGCCGACGTGAGCGCCGCGATGAGCGTGGAGGCGCTGCTCGGCACCGACCGGGTGTTCGCCCCCGAGTTGCAGGCCCTGCGCCCGCACCCGGGCCAGGCCCTGGCCGCCGCCAACATGACCAGGATCCTGCGCGACTCCGGCATCATGGCCAGCCACCGCGACCCCGAGGCGTGCACGCGCGTCCAGGACGCCTACTCCCTGCGCTGCGCGCCCCAGGTCGCCGGGGCCGCCCGCGACACGATCACGCACGCCGCCACCGTGGCCGGGTGGGAGCTGGCCAGCGCCGTCGACAACCCCGCCGTGCTGGACGACGGCCGCGTCGAGTCCAACGGCAACTTCCACGGCGCGCCGATCGCGTACGTGCTGGACTTCCTCGCCGTCGTCGCCGCGGACCTGGCCTCGATGTCCGAACGCCGCACCGACCGCTTCCTCGACGTGGCGCGCAACCACGGGCTGCCCGCGTTCCTGGCCGACGACCCCGGGGTGGACTCCGGGCACATGATCGCCCAGTACACCCAGGCGGCCATCGTCTCCGAGCTCAAGCGCCTGGCCGTCCCGGCCAGCGTGGACTCCATCCCCAGCTCGGCCATGCAGGAGGACCACGTGTCCATGGGCTGGTCGGCCGCGCGCAAGCTGCGCAGGTCGGTCGACGGGCTCACCAGGGTGCTCGCGATCGAGGTGCTCACCGCGGCCCGCGCGCTCGACCTGCGCGCCCCGCTGGAGCCCGCGCCCGCGACGGCGGCCGTGGTCAAGGCGCTGCGCGAGACGGTGCCCGCGCCCGGCCCCGACCGGTTCCTGGCGCCGGAGATCGACTCCGCCGTGCGCCTGGTGGCCGACGGCGGCGTGGTGGCGGCGGTGGAGTCGATCACGGGCCCCCTCGCCTAGCCGGGGAGCGCGACGATCAGGTCCACCTCCAGCAGCAACCCCGGCATGAACAGCTTCGACACCTCAACGGTCGTGCTGGCCGGGGGCGTGCCGGTGATGTACCTGCGGCGCACCGCGCCGTACTCGGCGCGGGCGTCCATGTCCGTCAGGTACGTCCTGATGAACGCGACGTCGCCGAACGTGGCGCCCTGGTCGGCCAGGATGCGGGCGATGACCTGGAACACGTGCTCGGCCTGGGCGGTCATGGAGCCCTCGCCGACGATGTGGCCCTGCTCGTCGAACGCGGCCTGGCCGGAGACGTAGAGCATGTCGCCCACCCGGACGGCGTGCGAGTACATGCCGTTCGTCGCGGGGATGACGGGCAGGTTGAGCGGCACCGCCTTCGATTCGGTCCGCGAAACAGCCGTGTGGGCCGCGATCGCGGTCAGGTCGCGCTCGCCCAGTCCGGCCGCCCGCGCCTCCTGCAGCCTGGCCCTGGCGGCGGTGGCCATCGTGGCGCCGGCCCAGGCCCCCAGCTCCAGGTCCTTGGCCGCGTGCGCCAGGGAGTAGCGGGTCTCGGCGGACGGGACGCGCAGCCGTTCGGCCAGCGTGCCGAGCGGGGTGCCGGACAGCACGCCCGCGAGCGCGTCACGGTCCACGCCGTGCGCCTCGCCGTACGCGAACGTCTCCGCCAGCAGCACCTGGGCGGGCACCAGCGCGCTCATGACGGCGATCTTCATGGCCGCGCCCGCGCCCAGCGGCCCGAGCTCCCGCACGGACCCGAACACCGCCAGGACCTCGCGGCAGGCCGACAGGTCACCGCCGGCCAGCACGGTCAGCGTGCCGTCGGCGGCGGGGCCCACGCTGCCCAGCACCGGCGCGTCCACCAGCCCCGCGGACGCGGGCAGCAGGGCGCGCAGCTCGCGCACCGCCTCCGGCCCGATCGTCGACATCTCCACCACCGTCGCGCCGGGCCGCAGCCCCGGCAGTGCGGCGGTCAGCACCTCGCGCACCGCGGCCGGGTCGCTGAGCATGGTGATCACCAGCTCGGCCCCCTCCACGGCATCAGCCGCGGACGTCCCGCTCCCGCGCCGCCACGTCGTCACCTTGTGCCCGGCGTCCACGAGCCGCCGGGCCATGGGGGCGCCCATGCGCCCTTGTCCGAGAAATGCAATCACGTCACCCAGTGAAGCGGGATGCGAGGTATTCCACCACCGACTAGATTGCATAGCAGCCATGCTTGACACGAATGCCTTTGACACCGGAACGCTGCGGCTCTTCGACGAGGTCGCCACGAGCGGCTCGTTCACCGCCGCCGCCGAGCTGCTCGGCTACACCCAGTCGGCGGTCTCCAGGCGGATCGCCGCGCTCGAACGCGCCGCGGGCGGGCCGCTCTTCGACCGCCTGGCCAGAGGCGTGCGCCTGACGCCCGCTGGTGCGGTGCTGCACCGGCACGCCGTCGCCGTCCTCGACCGGCTCGGCCGCGCGGGTGAGGAGTTGGCCGCCATCCACGGCGGGCGGGGCGGGACGCTGCGGGTG
>NZ_VCKX01000387.1 GCF_005889725.1 Nonomuraea zeae | reverse complement strand
GGTCGAAGCGCCAGGCGTCCACCCCGCCGGGCTCGGCGCGCAGGCCGGCCGACGGGTCGATCACGAGGGCGTCCAGCCCGGCGGCGCCGGGCAGGTCGCGGGACTCCAGGCACAGGACCTCGGGGCCGCGTTCGACGGCGACGCAGCCGCGCACGGCGTCGATCCGCGGGTCGGGCCAGGTGAAGCGGGGCGCCATCGGCAGGTCGATGGCGATGACGTCGCCCGCGCGGAACTCCCGCGTGATCTCGGCGAGGCCGGGCGCGACCTCCCGGGTGCGGCCCTCGTCGGTCAGCGTGGCGCCGGCCGCCCAGGCGGGGACCCGCAGGCTGAGAGTCCAGGGGCCGGTGGAGCCGGCGGCGACGCGGACGCGGACGGTTCCGGTCTCGGGGTAGCCGGTCTCCACGTCCACGGCGATCGGCCGCCCGTCGGGCAGCTCGGTACGGATGGCGCAGGGGGCGTACTGGTGGATCTGCAGGCCGTCGTCGTCGGCGGTGGCGAGGTAGCCGCCGAGACCGGCCAGGGTGCGGGCCACGTTGGTGGGGCAGCAGGAGACGTCGAACCACGGGGCGCGGACGCCGGCCTCGGCGCGCGGGCTGACCTCGTTCGCGTCGGCCGGGCGGCCAGGGGTGCGCTGGTGCAGCGGGTTGGCGTAGAAGAACGCCTGGCCGTCGGTGCTCGGCGAGGTCGCCACGACGTTGTAGAGCGTGCGCTCGATCAGGTCGGTGTAGCGCACGTCGCCGGTGGCCAGGTGCAGCCGCCAGGACACCATGATCGAGGCGACGCCGGCGCAGGTCTCGCAGTAGGCCCGGTCCGGCGGCAGCTCCCAGTCCTCGCCGAAGCCCTCGTCCTGGTGGCGCGAGCCCATGCCGCCGGTGATGTAGGTCCGGCGCGAGACCGAGCGCTCCCACTGCCGCTCGACCGCGCGCAGCAGCTCGTCGTCGCCGCGCTCGACGGCCACGTCCACGGCCGCCGCGGTGAGGTAGAGAGCGCGTACGGCGTGGCCGCGCCACACGTCGGCCTGGCGGATGGGGAGGTCGTCCTGGAAGTAGGCGCGGCCGAGCGGGATGTCGCGCAGCGTGCCGTGGCCGCGGCGGTCGAGGAACAGCCGGGCCTGCTCGATGTAGCGGTCCTCGCCGAGCGCGCGGCCGAGCTCGGCCAGGCCGACCTCGATCTCCGGGTGGCCGCAGATCTTGGCCAGGCCGTCCTGGCCGAAGGTCCGGCACACGTGGTCGGCGGCCCGGCGGGCGACGCGTACCAGGTCGTCCTCGCCGTGCGTGCGCAGCCGGGCGACGGCGGCCTGCAGCAGGTGGCCGAGGTTGTAGAGCTCGTGGCCGCCTTCGAGGTCGCTGTAGCGCGGCGGCTGGTCGCCGTGCCCGAAGCAGGTGCCGAGGTAGCCGTCGGGGTCCTGCGCGCGGGCGACGCGTACGGTGATCCGCTTGATCGCGGCCTCGGCCTCCGCGTCGCCGGTCCGGCCGGTCTCCCAGGCCAGGGCCTCCAGCAGCTTGTAGACCTCGGAGTCGGAGAACGGCCAGCCGGGACGGTCGGGCGCGGTCGTCCCGTCGGCGACACGATCGAAGTTGGCGAGCCAGCCGAGGCGCTCCATCCACGACTCGCAGTGGGCGAGCGTGGCCGTGGCGTTCACGGCCTGCCGCTCGGCCCAGAAGCCGCCGGTGAGCGAGACCTGCGCGAGCCCGAGGGGGCGCACCCGGCCGCGTGAGGGCAGCACGGGGCAGCCGCCCGTCGTGCCTTCGGTCATGTCGTCAAAGCCTTTCTGGTCAGTCCTTCACCGCGCCCGCGGTGACCCCGGCGGCGATGTAGCGCTGCGCGAGGACCAGGAGGAAAGCCGCGGGGACGGACGCGATCACGGCGGTCGCCATGATCGAGTTCCACTGGGTGGTGTTGTTGCCGATGTAGCGGAAGATGCCGAGCGTGATGGGGATGACCTCGCTGTTGCGGTTGAGCGTCGAGGCGAAGATGAAGTCCGACCACGCCCACAGGAAGGTGAACAGCGACACGGTGATCACCGAGTTGCGGCTCAGCGGCAGGATGATGGAGCGGAACGTGCGCCAGGTGCTCGCCCCGTCGATCTGCGCCGCCGACAGCAGCTCGCCGGGGATGCCCGCCATGAACGCCCGGAACAGCAGCACCCCGAACGGCACGGAGAGCGTCGAGTCGGCCACGATGAGCCCGGCGACGGTGTTGAGCAGGCCGAGCCTGATGTAGATCGCGTAGAAGCCCATCGCCATGACGACCGCCGGGATCATCTGCGCGACCAGCAGCAGGAAGTCGATCGCCCGGCCGCCGGGCGGCCGCAGCTTGGCCAGCGCGTAGCCGGCCGGCAGCGACACCGCCAGCGTGAGCACGACCGTGCCGAGGCCGATGAACAGGCTGGTGGCCAGGGCGGGCAGCTGCTGGCCGAGCGCGGCGGTGTAACCCTCGAACGTCGGGTTCCAGGGGAACCAGTGGGGCGGGTCCGCCCGCATGTCGCTCGTCCTGGTGAGCGAGACGTTGGCCATCCAGTAGACCGGGAAGAGCATCAGCGTCACCAGGACGACGCCGAGCGCGGTCCGCCACCAGGTGCGTCTCATGTCCGCTCCTCCCTGCGCTGCAGGCGTACGTGCACGAGCCCGGCGGCGAGTGCGATGAGGATGAGCAGGTTGCCGACGGCCGCCGCCGGGGAGAAGTCGGGCTGCCCGGTGCCGAACGCCTCGCGGTAGGACCAGATGGCGAGGGTCGTGGAGGCGTCCGCCGGGCCGCCCCTGGTCATGATCCAGATGATGTCGACGACCTTGAGCGTGTAGATCAGGCCGAGCAGCAGCGTGATCGCCGACACCGGGCGCAGCAGCGGGAAGGTGATGCGCCAGAACCGCTGCCAGGCGTTCGCGCCGTCCAGCCCGGCGGCCTCGTACAGGTCGGCGGAGATGTTCTGCAGCCCGGCGTAGAGGATCACCAGGTTGAACGGCACGCCGAGCCAGATGTTGGCGACCGTGACCGCCAGCAGCGAGGTGTCCGGCGAGGTCAGCCAGTTGATCTGGCCGATCCCGAACGCCTGCAGGGCCGCGTTGACGATGCCGTTGTCGCTGTTGAGCATCCACGACCAGGTCGAGGCCGACACGATCAGCGGCAGCAGCCACGGCACCAGGAACATCGCGCGCAGCACCGCCGACAGCCGGAAGGAGCGGTGGAAGAAGACCGCGAGTGCCAGTCCGAGTGCGTACTGGACGGCGATGGAGCCCAGCGTGAACAGGGCGGTGTTCCCCAACGCGCGCAGGAATGCGTCGTCGGCGAGGATCGTGCGGTAGTTCTCCAGGCCGGTGAACTCGGGGTTGCCCTGGATGAAGGCGCGCGGCGTGTAGTCGTGCACGCTGAGGTCGATGTTGCGGTACAGCGGATAGGCGTAGAAGAGCAGCAGGTAGACGATCAGCGGTGCGAGGAACGCCAGGGCCGTCCACCGGCTCGCCCGGTTGCGCCGGGGCGCGGGCCGGGCGTGCCGGGTGGCGGCCGGCCGATCGGCGCGCGCCGCGACGGTTCGGGGTGTCGCCATGATCAGTTGCCGGTCGCCTGCTTGGCCTGGGCCTGGGCGTCCTTGAGCGCGTCGGCGGGGGACGCCGCGCCGCTCAGCGCCTTCTGCACGCCGGTCCACAGGGCCTCGGACATCTTTGGATATTTGGTGCCGAGGTTGTCGCTGGTGCGGCCCTTGGCGGTGCGTACGGCCTCCACCCACGGCTTGAGGCTCGGCTCCTTGGCGAGGATGGCCTGCTGCCCGTCGGCGGTGGACGGGATGTAGTACGCGAACGTCGTGCCGGTCTCGACCAGGCCCTCGGGCGTGGTCATGCATTCGAGGATCTTCTTGGTGACGTCGTAGCGCTTGGTGTCCTTCTGCACGGGCACCGTGATGAACTCGCCGCCGGTGGGCGTCGGGGCGGCGCCGCCGTCCTTGCCGGGGATCTGCACGATGCCGGTGGGGAAGCCGGCCTTCGCGGCGCTGTTGATCTGCCAGGTGCCGTTCTCGGCGAAGGCGAACTCGCCGGTCAGGAACTCCTCCCACGTCGTGTTCTGGGAGTTGCTGATGACCGAGTTGGGCGCCAGGCCGTCCTTGAGCCAGGAGCTCCACAGCTCCAGCGCCTCGGTGGCCTGGGGCGAGTCGAGCTGGGTGAGCTGCGCGCCCGCGCCCCAGAACCAGGGCAGGAACTGGAAGGAGCCCTCCTCGGTGCCGATGGCGGAGAACGTGATCGGCTTCTTGCCCGCGGCCTTGACCTTCTTCAGCGCGGCGGTGAGCGAGGCCCAGTCCTTGATCGAGTCAGGGTTCACGCCGGCGTCATCGAGGACCTTCTTGTTGTAGTAGAGCGCGAGGGTGTTGGCGCCGATGGGGATGCCGTAGGTCTTGCCGTCCAGCTCGCCGGCGGCGATGAGGTTCTTGTCGAAGCGCGCGGTGTCGAGGCCGAAGTCCGACATCGCGGTCAGCATGCCCGCGTCGGCCAGCGTCGAGACGGCCGGGTTGTCGAGGAGGATGACGTCGGGCGCGTTGCCTTCCTGGCCTGCCAGGAGGGCCTGGTTGGTGAGAGCGGTCGTGTCGTAGGCGGTGCGCTGGATGGTGACGCCGGCCTGCTGCCCGCAGGCGCCGACCCGCTTGGCCCACGCGGAGCCCGCGTCGTGCTGCGGGTACGGGTCCCACCAGGTGTACGCGCCGCTCGCGGCGGAGGCGGACGTGCCGCCGCCCTGCGGGGGCGTGGAGGCGCAGGCGGCCAGGGCCAGGACGGCCGTTCCGATCACGGTTGCCTTGACGGACGTATGCTTCATCCGAATTCTCCAGTGTTAGCGCTACCATCGAGCGCCGTCGAACGGTCAGGGCTGTCGCCCGCGCGATCAGCGCGAGAGCGGGGGTGCGGTGCTCCCGAGCGAGACCAGCTCGGGAGAGATGAAGCGCACGACGAACGGCTCCGCGCGCGCCGCCTGGGACTCCACGCGGCGCACGAGCTGGCGCACCGCCATGGCGCCCAGGCGGTCGGGTGCGCTCTCGATGAACGAGTAGGGCAGAGAGAAGGTCGCGGCGAACTCGGCGGAGTAGCGCCCGATGACCGACAGGTCCTCGGGCACCCGCAGCCCGCGCGCGTAGGTGACGGAAGGCAGCGCCGCCGCGGCCGCCTCGTTGTTGATGAGCAGGCCGGTGGCCTCGGGAAAGGTGTCGAGCAGGCCGTTGAGCAGCCGCCCGACGGCCGGCTGGCGGGACTCGCCGTAAACGGCGTGCATCGTGACGCCCAGCTGCCGGGCCCGTTCCAGGGCGGCGTCGCGCAGGCGCCAGACGTACGCGCCGCCGCGCTCGACCACGTGCTCGGGCTGCGAGATCAGGATCAGCTCGCGGTGGCCGAGCCGGTGGAGGTGGTCCACCATCACCCGGCCGGCCTCCTCGAAGTCGAGGTCGAACACGTCCAGCCCGGAGCAGTCACCGGGCAGGCCGACCAGGGCGCCCGGCTGCGGCGCGGCCCGCAGGATGGGCAGCCTGGAGTCGTCCTCGGCGATGTTCATGAGCACGACGCCGTCCACCATCCGCGAGTCGGTGATGCGCCGCAGCGCCCGCGCGCCGTCGGCCTCGGTCACCAGCAGCGTGTCGTAGCCCAGGTCGCGGGCGGTGTCGGTGACGCCCAGGATGTACTGCATCATCGCGGGCGCGAACTCGTCTTCGTGGAACTGCGCGAGCAGACCGAGGACCTTGGTCTGGGAGGTGGCCAGCGCGCGGGCTCCCGCGTTCGGCGTGTACGCCAGCGCCTCGGCCGCCGCCAGCACGCGCCGGCGGACTTCTTCCGAGATGGGCCGCTTGCCCGACAGCGCGTACGACGCCGTGCTGCGGCTCACCCCGGCCTCCTTGGCCACGTCTCCGATCGTCGCCACAATCACCTCCGATACGTCGAACCGGTTCGACACCGTGTCGCGGACTCCCCGCTTCGCCGACCGGCCCACCAGCGGAAGGGCATGCTGGATTGGCTTCTGCCGCCGCGCGACTCGGCACCGTCGCGAGTGACACTCGCCAGGAGCAGGCGAACCGGTTCAACGATGCCCCCGACCATCGTCCTTCCGGGCGCGCCCGTCAAGGCGAAAGGTTACGGACGATGCAGAATCGTGACATGCCGGAAAAGAGGCATTGACGCGCGGCGCACGGCTACGTAACCTACGCGAAACTCTCATTGCGTCGCGGTCGACTCCCCGGGACGTTGTTAGCGCTCACATTTAGGTGAAGCGGGACCGGCACTCCCCTTCCAGCACCGAGGGAAGTCGTCATGGCCATCTCCCGAGTCATGCGTGCCGCGCTGCTGCCGGCCGCGCTCACCGTCGCGTTATCGACGGGCGTCGCCGACGCCCGGGCCGTCGCCCCACCCGTCCCCGGCCTCGTCTACACCTTCGACGCCGACGACCTCGCCACCGGCTCCATCACCGACTCCTCCGGCCATGGCCGGCACGGGACGCTGGTCAACGGCGCCACGGCCGCGCTCGTGGCCGGAGCGGGCGGCGGCCAGGCGCTGAGCCTGCCGGGCGGCGCCCCCGACTCCGGCGGCGCGTACGTGCGGCTGCCGCTGGAGGCGATCGCCGGCAAGACCGACCTGACGGTCTCCGTGCGGGTGAAGTGGGACGGCACCACCGCGCCCTGGCAGTGGATCTACGCGCTCGGCAAGGACACCGGCCGCTACCTCTTCACCACCCCGTACAACGGCGACGGCCGCCTGCGCACCGCCGTCACCGCCTTGGCCGCCGGGGGCGAGGCGCAGGTCACCGGCTCGGCCGCGCTGCCCGCCGGCGCGTGGAAGACGCTCACGGTCACCCTGGACACCACCGCGCGGCGGGTCACCACCTACCTCGACGGGGCCGCCGTGGCCTCCGCCGCCACCACGGTGACCGCCGCGCAGCTCATCGACGCGGCCACGACGTCGGCCGGGTTCATCGGGCGCTCGTTCTACGCCGACCCGCTGTTCGACGGCGCGATCGACGACTTCCGCCTCTACGCCGACGCCCTGACGGCCGAGCAGGTGGCCGAGCTCGCCGGCGGCGAGCCGCCCACGCCGACCGCCCTGGAGCGGGACACCTTCGCGGTACGCACCTCGATCGGCACCGCGCCCGCCCTGCCGCCCGCCGTCCGGGCCACCTTCTCCGACGGCTACGACCGCGACCTGCCGATCGCCTGGTCGCCCGTGGACCCCGACGACTACGCGGCGATCGGCACGTTCACCGTGACCGGCACCGCGGGCGGCCGGCCCGTCACCGCCCAGGTCACCGTGATCCGCGAGAACGAGCTGGTCATCGACCTCGCCGAGGACACCGGCGCCTTCCACGGCGGCGCCTCCGGCACCCTCTACGGCCTCTACGGCCCAGGCGTGCCGACCAACAACCTGATCGAGGGCATGCGGCTGCGCACGGTCTCGACCAAGGCCCAGGACGGCCCGCAGCACCCCGGCGCCGACGCGCTGGAGGTGGTCAAGCCGCTGGCCGACAGCACCGACGGCGACGTGTACGTCTACATGACCGACATCCACCGCGGCTTCCCCTACCAGTGGCCGGGCGCGACCCCGGAGGAGAAGCTGGCCACGTACAAGGAGAAGATCGCCAAGCAGGTCGATCAGGTGCTGCAGCTCGACGCGAAATATCAGGACAACATCGTTTTCGTGCCGTTCAACGAGCCCGAAGGCAACATGTTCGGCACCGGCGAGTGGAGCTACAACCGGGTCAGCTGGCTCAATGACCCGCGCGACTACTTCAGGGCCTGGGACGACGTGTACGCCCTCATCAAGGGCAAGATGCCGGCCGCCCGCATCGCCGGCCCGAACACCAGCGTCCTGTACGCCCAGGTCAAGGGCTTCCTGGAGCACACGGCAGAGGCGGGCACCGTCCCCGACGTGATGACCTGGCACGAGCTCAGCCACCCGGAGCAGGTCAGGGAGAGCGTCAAGCGCTACCGCGCGATGGAGGCCGAGGTCCTGCCGGGCAAGCGGCTGCCGATCAACATCAACGAGTACGCCTTCAACTACCACACCTCGGTCCCCGGCCAGATGATCCAGTGGGTGTCGGCCATCGAGGAGTCGAAGGTGGACGCCGACATCGCCTACTGGAACATCGACGGCAACCTGTCCGACTCGGCCGTGCAGGCCAACCGGGGCAACGGCCAGTGGTGGCTGTTCAACGCCTACGGGAGCATGAGCGGGCACACCGTGCGGGTCTCGCCGCCGTACCCGGGGCAGAACTACACGCTGCAGGGCCTCGGCACGCTCGACCGGGACAGGAAGCAGGCCCGCGCGATCATCGGCGGCGCGACCGGCCGCAGCCACGTCCGCTTCGAGCACGTCCCCGCCGGCGTGTTCGGACGCACGGTGCACGCCTGGATCAGGGAGATCCCGTGGACCGGGCAGATCGGCGACTCGGCGCAGCCGGAGATCGTCGCCGAGCGTGACGTCCGGGTCGAGGACGGGACCGTCGCCTTCGACTTCGGCGACGCCCTGCCAGCGCTGCGGGAGTCGTCGGCTTACGAGATCGTGCTCACCCCGGCCGGTCCGGGCACCGTGACCGCGCCGGCCCCCGAGCTGTGGGAACGCTCGTACGAGGCCGAGGACGCCAAGTACACCGGCGGCGGCTACAGCCGTAACGGCCCCGAGGGCTCCCCGTCCGACGTGTCGAAGTTCTACACCTCCGGCCGCTACAACGTGGGCGGGCTGCGCACCGGCTCCGACGGCGTGCTCGACTTCACCGTGCAGGTCCCGCAGGCGGGCCGCTACGACCTGAGCGTCTTCGCCAACTCGCTCAACACCTACGACCTGGTGCGCGAGCAGGGGCCGACCAACGTGTTCGTCCGCGTGGACGGGGCCGCCGAGCAGGAGCTGTTCCTGCCGCTCGGCTACAAGTGGGTGGTGTGGGACCACGCCGACACCACCGTCGAGCTCACCGCGGGCGAGCACGTCATCTCGCTGGCCGCCCGCAGCCTCGACGGCGCCGGGGCCACCAAGGGCGACGCGATCGTGGACCGCATCCGGCTCTCGCTGCCGAACCCGGCGGCGGCGACCACGTCCTACGAGGCGGAGCTGGCCGATCTGGACGGCGCCCGCGCCTCCTACGACGACCGGCGCGAGCGCGGTGTCTCCGGCTCCGGCGTCGTCTCGGCCAAGCGCGGCCAGGCCGTCACCTTCTGGGTCTACTCGGCCCGGGACGCCGCCGCCACGCTCGGCCTCGACCTGCTCGGCTCCGGCCGCGCCTCGGTGTCGGTCAACGGCCAGGAGGTGACGACCGCCCGGCGCGGCGACGCCGGCACGGCCGTGTCCCTGTCGGGTGGCGTCAACAAGGTCACCGTCACCGGCCGGACGGGCACCGCGCTCGTCGACCGGCTGCGGGTGACGCCGTCCGCGGCGGCGCTGCCCGCCACCGCGTACGAGGCGGAGTCCGCCAACGTCGCCGGGTCCGCCCAGGTCGCGCGGTTCTCGCTGGCGAGCGGCGGCGCGGCGGTCGGCGGGATCGGCGGGCCGCCCGGCAACGCCAGCACGCTCACCTTCGCCGTGCAGGCGCCCGCGGCGGGCACGTACGCCATGCGGGTGCGCTACGCCAACCCCGAGCAGTCGGCGGCGACGCACTACAACCCGGACCCGCTCGCCCGCCACGCCGACATCGCGGTGAACGGCGCGGACCCGCAGCGCGTGCTCTTCCCGCACACGTTCCACGAGAACAACTTCTGGGAGCTCACCGTGCCGGTGCGGCTGAAGAAGGGCGCCAACTCGGTCCGGTTCGCCGCCGAGGAGCTGCCGAACTTCGACGGCCGGACGTACGCCTCGGACACCTTCCCCGGGGTGCTGCTCCGCTCGCGGCTCGCGCCGACGATCGACAAGATCACGATCGCGCCGTTCAGCCGCGGCTGATCCGGCCCGGACGCGCAGCGCTGGTGCGGCGATCCGCACCAGCGCTGCTCAGTGCCACGTCAGCCCGCTCCCGGAGGATGCTCCTATGGATGTCAAGAGGGGCTTTCTTGATCGTTGGAGGTGATTATCCGGTAGAGGTCGCGGGCTATGTAGCGCTTCAAACAGCGGATGATCTCTTTCTTCGACAGGCCGTCTCGGGTGC
>NZ_VCKX01000386.1 GCF_005889725.1 Nonomuraea zeae | reverse complement strand
ACTTCGGCATCGTCCGATGTGTTTAAGAGACAGCTCCTCGTCGGGGAAGGGGTTCGGGGCGGACATCAGCCGGGCCAGCGCGTCCTTGGCCGCGGCGAGGCCCTCCTCCGGCGTCCGCTGACCGACGATGACCGGCGAGAACGCCTGGCCGAACTCGATCCACAGCCGCGAGGCCGAGCCGGCGAACCACACCTGGGGATCGAGCGACACCTCGGTGATGACCGAGCGGTACTCCGACTGGGGTTGCAGCGCGAGGTACTCGGGCTTCTCCAGCGCGGGCAGGTACGCGGGCACGTGCCCCGCCACCGCCCAGTCGGCGCTGTTCTTGACCAGGTAGGCGATGAACCGGTAGGTGGCCCGCTCGACCTCGGGATCACGGTTGCGCTGGTGCGGCAGCACGAACGAGTGGCAGTCGGCCTGCGCCGCGCCGGAGCCGAAGACGCTGGGGAAGCGCGTCATGCTGAACGGCGTCTTGCGTTCCTTGAGCCCGGTGGTCTCCCAGTCGCCGTTCCACAGGAAGGCCGCCTGGCCGTTGGTGAAGTTGGCCACCGAAGCGCCGTAGTCCGTACGCGTGTCGCACAGCCCTTCCTGACCGAGCATGCGCATGAACCGCAGCGCCTCCAGCGCCTTGGCGTCGTCGATGGTGATCTTGGTGCCGTCGTCCGACAGCAGGGTGCCGCCGCTCTGCGGATAGAGCGAGTACCACACGCGCCAGGGCCCCACCGTGCCGAGGCCGAGCGCGTCGAACGCCAGTGGCGGCTTGCCCCCCATGACCTCCTTGGCCTTGCGCAGCGCGGCCACCAGCTCTTCCTGGTTCTTGGTAGGCGTCAGCTTGCCGTCCGGGCCGAGCAGCCCGGCCTTGCCGCAGATGTCGGTGTTGTAGTACTGCACCATGGGGTGGGCGTCGAACGGGATCGCGTACAGCACGCCGTCGAGATGGGCGCGCTCCCAGATGGGCGGGCTGAAGTCGGAGGCCCGCAGGCCGGCCTCCTCCAGCAGCTTGACGTTGATGGGGTCGAGGATCGAGCCCGCGCCGATGCCGGCGAGCCGGGCCAGGTGGAAGGTGGCCAGGTCGGGGGAGCGGCCGCCGGAGCCGGCCATCGCGATCTTCGTGTAGTAGGGCTCGCCCCAGGCGAGCACGTTCTCCTCGACGAAGATGTCCGTGTTGTCCCGGGCGAACGCCTGGACCATCTTGTTCATGATGATTCCGTCGCTCGCGCCGAGGAAGTGCCAGTACTGGACGCGGGTCTGTGCCGAGCCGAGCCCCACGGGGATGGCGCAGCCGGTGGCGGCGGCGCCCACGAGGGCGAGGCCGCCGCCGAGAAGATGCCGGCGGGAGATGTCGGGGGGACCTTGCACGGTGGCCTCTTCCTACCGAGCTATCGCTTGATCATGTTCTCGCTAACATTTCGCGGGGTTCGTGACGGCTGTGCACAGAGCCTCCCGCGATGCGCGCAGAGGCGTCGGAGCGAGCCGCCCGGGTCACGGAGGTCGCTGCGCTGACCCGATGTTTCGTCGGGGTTACCCGAGTGTTAGCGGTAACACCCGTGCTGTCAAGAGGCCCACGGCAACCGTTTGCCGTCCGCCGGCACAGGTGTCGGCCCTCTTGACCCGGCTATTTGATAACGCTAACAATTTGGGCACGTAACGCCCGCGAAATCAGGAGCCCAGCCCGTGCATCACGCCAAGCTCACCCTCGATCCCGCGTTCACGGTCGCTCCGGTGCGCCGGCGCACCTTCGGCACGTTCGTCGAACACCTCGGGCGATGCGTCTACACCGGCATCTTCGAGCCGGACCACCCGTCGGCCGACGAGGACGGCTTCCGCGCCGACGTGCTCGCCCTGACCAGGGAGCTGGGCGTGTCCACCGTCCGCTACCCGGGCGGCAACTTCGTCTCCGGCTACCGGTGGGAGGACGGCATCGGCCCGGTCGGCGGGCGGCCGCGCCGGCTCGACCTGGCCTGGCACAGCACCGAGACGAACGAGGTCGGCGTCGACGAGTTCGTCCGCTGGTGCCGCAAGGCGGGCGTGGAGCCGATGATGGCGCTCAACCTCGGCACCCGCGGCATCGCCGAGGCCCTCGACCTGCTCGAATACTGCAACCATCCGTCCGGCACCGCGCTGTCCGACCTCCGCGTCACCCACGGCGCGAAGGAGCCGCACGGCATCAGGATGTGGTGCCTGGGCAACGAGATGGACGGGCCCTGGCAGACGGGGCACAAGACGGCCCGCGAGTACGGCCGGCTGGCCGCCGAGACCGCCCGCGCCATGCGCATGGTCGACCCCGGCCTGGAGCTGGTGGCCTGCGGCAGCTCCAGCTCGTCCATGCCGACCTTCGGCGCCTGGGAGGCCACGGTGCTGGAGGAGACCTACGACGTGGTCGACTACATCTCCTGCCACGCCTACTACGAGGAGAAGGACGGCGACCTCGGCAGCTTCCTGGCCAGCTCGGCCGACATGGAGTACTTCATCTCCTCGGTCGTCGCCACCGCCGACCACGTCGGCGCCCGGGTCAGATCGCGCAAGAAGATCAACATCTCCTTCGACGAGTGGAACGTCTGGTACCTGTCGCGCTTCCAGAACGCCGCGCCGCCCGCGGACTGGCCGGTCGCGCCGCCGCTGCTGGAGGACCACTACCACCTGGCCGACGCGGTGACCTTCGGCGGCCTGCTGATCACGCTGCTGCGCAACAGCGACCGGGTGACCGCCGCCTCGCTGGCCCAGCTCGTGAACGTGATCGCGCCGATCATGACCGAGCCGGGCGGGCGGGCGTGGCGCCAGACCACGTTCCACCCGTTCGCGCAGGCCTCCAGGTACGCGGCCGGCGACGTGCTGCGGGTGGAGCCGGTGTCGCCAGCGTACGAGACGGCCGCGTACGGGGAGGTGCCGCTGCTGCACGCGGTGGCCACGCACTCGGCGGAGGGCACGACGCTGTTCGCGGTCAACCGCTCCACCGACGGCCCGCTCTCGCTGGAGATCGACGTCAGGGCGCTCGGCGGGCGGCGCATCGTGGAGGCCACCACGCTGGCGGACCCGGACGTGTACGCGCGCAACACGGCCGACGAGCCGGACCGGATCGCGCCCAGGGCGAACGCGGACGTCGAGCACGACCCGGCCCGCGTCCTGCTGCCGCCGGTCTCCTGGAACGTGATCAGACTGGCCTGACGCGGCTCGCGTGGCGGGGTGGTCAGGTGGGTCTGGGCGCGGCGCCGGTGCTCTCCCGGACGACCAGCTCGGGCTCGATCAGCCGGCGCGCCTCGGGCGCGTCTCCCGCCATCAGGTCCAGCAGCAGGTGGAAGGCATGCCGGCCGACCTCGCCGAAGTCCTGCCGGACGGTCGTCAGCGGCGGCCAGTAGTAGGCGGACTCGGGGATGTCGTCGAACCCGGCCACGCTCACGTCCTCGGGAACGCGCCGCCCGGCCTCGCGCAGCGCGCGCAGCACCCCGAGCGCCATCTGGTCGTTGGCCACGAACACGGCCGTGACCTCGGGGTCCTGGGCCAGGCGGCGGCCGAGCTGGTAGCCGGAGCGCGAGCTCCAGTCGCCGCGCAGCACCTCGGGCACCGGCCGGCCGGCGGCCGCCAGCACGCCGCGCCACCCCTCGATGCGGTCGTTGGCGTCGAGCCAGTCGGCCGGCCCGGCCACGTGCCACACCGTCTCGTGGCCGAGGCTGAGCAGGTGCTTGGTCACCCTGGCGGCCCCGGCCCGCTGGTCCACCTTGGCGACGGGCACCGGGATGTCGTCTCCGGCGTCGACCGCGACCACGGGCATCTCCGGCGGCAGGTGCCGCAGCCCGTCGGCGGCCGACTCGTGCGGCGCGACGATGATCACGCCGTCCACCGCCTGGGCGCGCAGCCGCTGCACGCCTTCCTCCATCGACTTGCGGTTGAGCGAGCTGAGGCTGGCGATGCTGACGTTGAAGCCGGCGTGCCTGGCCGCCTGCTCGATGCAGTAGAGGGTGGTGGCGGGGCCGTAGAGGGTGGTGTCGATGCTGACCACGCCGAGCACCCCTGAGCGGCCGGTGACGAGCTGGCGGGCGGCCTGGTTGGGCCGGTAGTCGAGCTCGCGCACGGCGGCCAGCACCCGGGCCCTGGTCTCGGCGCGGACCATGTCGGGCGCGTTGAGCACCCGCGAGACGGTCATCGCGGAGACCCCGGCGAGCACGGCCACGTCCACGAGGACCGCCGGTCTGCCACCCTTGGATTTCACCGCGGCTCACCCCCTTAGCGGTAACGCTAACAGGCAGAGGGGGCGAGTGCGCGGATCATTTGTTCCGGTTCCTGGCCCGGTCCATTCCCGGCGGCGCAGGCGCGGAGATTCGGGGCCGGCGGTGGCGCCGGTCGCCGGTCGCGAGGCTCACACCGGCCGGATCGACCACTGCTGGCAGGTGTTGTTCAGCCAGCTCCACTGCCGCACGTCGGTGCCGTCGGCGGTGCCGCAGTCGGCCACGTCGGCGACCTTGCCGGTGGCGGCGTTCACGATCCTGACCCAGCCGCCCGTCGCGGTGTAGACCAGCCGGAAGCGCTGGCAGGTGTTGTTCAGCCAGCTCCACTGCCGCAGGTCGGCGCCGTCGGCGGAAGAGCAGTCGGCGACGTCGGCGACCTTGCCGGTGGCCACGTTCACGAGCCTGCTGGTGTCGTCGGCCTGGTCCTCCACCCGCCAGCGCTGGTTGGCGCCACCGTTGCAGGTCCACTGCTGGATGTTCGCGCCGTCCGCGCCGGATCCGCCCGACACCTCCAGGCACTTGCCGCTGTTGCGGTTGACCAGCGTGTACGCGGCCGGCGTCGCGGCGCTCTCCCCGGCGGGTGCGGCCAGCGAGGTGCCGGTCGCGACCGGGGTGCCGAAGTTCGGGGTGCCGTCGGAGTTCCAGGTGAACTTCTGGGCGCGCGTCGTGCGGTTGTTGTCGCAGCCGCCGCTGGAGGAGCTGTTGGCGTGGTAGACGATCCAGCTCTCGCTGCCGTTGGGTGAGGTGAAGAAGCCGTTGTGGCCGGGGCCGTACACGCTGCCCGAGCGCTGGAACACCGGCGTGGACTTCTTCACCCACGAGGAGGCGCTGAGCGGGCTGCCGCCGTTGTAGGTGAGCTGCCCCAGCTTGTAGTCGGGCCCCCAGCACGCGCTGGCCGAGTAGATCACGAACGTCTGCCCGTTGCGCTGGAGCGCCACCGGCCCCTCGTTCACCGTGCCGCCCTGCGTCTCCCAGCTGTAGGACGGGCTGGAGATGCGGGTGAAGGTGCTGCCGCTGACCGTGTACGGGTTGCTCATCGGCGCGATCACCAGGCTCTGCGCGCTGCCGCTGACGAACCCGCTGCCGAGCAGGTAGAGCGACCCGTTCAGGCTCATCGGGCTGGCGTCGATCAGCCAGCCGCCCGGGGTCAGGTTGGAGCCGGTGAGGATGTTGCGGTACGCGTAAGGCCCGAGCGGGTCGCTGCCCGTGCTCTCCAGCACGTGGGTCCGCTGGCTGTCGCAGCAGGCGGCGCCCACCTGGCCCGCCGAGTAGTAGATGTACCAGCGGCCGTTGAACTGGTGCAGCTCGGGCGCCCAGAAGTTGGTCCCGCGCGAGGTGGTGGTGTCCTGCCAGACCTGGATGCCCGGGGCGCTGGGAAGCCCCTGGAGGGTGGGCGACTTGCGCATGACCAGGGTGTTGGTGAAGCTCGTCGTGATCAGGTAGTAGTTGCCGTCGTAGTACTGAAGCCAGGGGTCGGCGCCCTTCTGGGACTTGATCGGGTTCGTGCACGACGTGGCGGCCGAGGCGGGTCCCGTGCCGGGGACGACCAGGGCTAACAGCAGGAGCGTCAAGGCGGCCAGGATTCTGCGGATCATCGTCGGAGACTCCTTGATAGCGTTAACATTTTGCGGCGTTCTTCAGCACTCGCCTTCCGTGTTTCCGTGGGGTTCCGCGATTGTTAGCGCTCACGTTTCGGGTGTCAATGGGCGGCTGAAACTTTCACCTGCCCCCGCGGCGATCATCGTCCCGGCGGGCGCACGAGGCCGGCCGGGCCCGCTCGACCGGCGGACCGGCAGCTCAGAGCCCGTACGCGGTCGGCGGAGGGCTCAGCGGCGGACCGGCAGCCCGGAGCCGGTACGCGGCCCGGCAGGGCTCAGCGGCACCGGCAGTTCAGGGCGCGTCCGCGGCCCGGCGGAGGGCTCAGCGGCGGCGGCCGCCGTAGAGGGAGACGCGCTCGTCCTGGTCGTGGTCGAACTCCCCGACCAGGAACATGTCCCGCCGCCACGGCCGGTAGGCGATGTTGATCGTCCACTCCTCGTAGTACCAGTCGGTGCTGTAGCCGCTGAAGCGGAAGTTGGCCCGGTAGCGGGCCCGCTCGGCCGGGCGCAGCGAGAACACCTGCCCGGGGAACCGGTTGGTCGGGTACGCGGCCCACACCGGCGTCCGCGCCACCCGGAGCGCCGGCTCGGACAGCGTGAAGCGCAGCCCGTTGAGCTGGCAGGGAAACGCGTGCCCGTTGACGGCCCCGGTCGGGGAGTATCCGGTGCCCTCCTCGACGACGACGTCATGCACCACCAGCGGGGCGTCGGGCCCCGGCGGCACCGTGAAGGCGGAGGGGATCTCGCGCCTGCGCGCCGCCTCCTCGGCCTCGCGGCCCTGCTTGGTCCAGCGGACCACGATCCGCTGTACGATCACCACCTGCCGCCCTCCAGATCACCTCTCGAAGACATTGCCTATGAGGACGATGGTGTCATCCGCCGTACGTCTGCCGGAACCTTCCGGGGGACGCGCTCTCCGACAGCGCTCTCCGGCAGCGCTCTCCGACAGCGCTCTCCGACAGGGGCGCGGGAACGCACTCAGCCCCAGGGCCCGAAGGCCGCTGGGGCTGAGTGAAAAGTGAGTGGACGATACTGGGATTGAACCAGTGACCTCTTCCGTGTCAGGGAAGCGCTCTCCCGCTGAGCTAATCGTCCGTGGAGGTGGCGACGGGATTTGAACCCGTGTGGACGGCTTTGCAGGCCGCTGCCTCGCCTCTCGGCCACGCCACCGAGTCAAACCTCTCCGAGCGGAAGACGGGATTCGAACCCGCGACCCTCACCTTGGCAAGGTGATGCTCTACCACTGAGCCACTTCCGCGTTGCAGGGCAAGTCTAGCGCCTTTCGCGACCGGATGCTGACGGTGAACGGCTGCGAGCCGGCCCAGCAATCCGTTCACCTGCTCGTTCGCGGCGCTATTTGCGGAGCTGGCGGGCCACGCTGCGCTCCGTGGCGGGCAGGCTGAGGAAGATCTCCAGGATCCTGGTGAGCCGGTGGACCTCGATGCGGTGGAAGGCGGGGCCCTCCGAGCGGGCCAGCAAAAGGGTGAGGGCGAGGGGCGGCAGCGGCGCGTGGATGACGTGCAGGCCGCCGTCGAGCGTCATCGCCTCCGGGCGCGAGGACGTCAGCTCGGGGATGGCCGGCTCCTGCGGGGCGCGCCAGCTCGCGTAGACGACGCCGTGCTCGGCGGCCGTGGCCGCCCAGTCGGCGCTGAACAGCACGGGGAGCGAGTCGATCAGCGTGGTCAGCGCCCGGTCGCCCGCCGTCGTGATGTATTTCAGTATTTCCAGCTCGGGGTAGGTGCCGGGGGCCTCGCGAGTGGGCCAGAGGCCCTCGACCGTCACGCCCTCGACGCTCTGCAGACCTTCGAGCAGGGCCTGCTTCGGCGTGCTCTCCGGGCAGAAGACCGTGATGTCGTCGACGGCCACGCCCGCGCCCCGGTCGAGGACGGTCACCTGGGTGATGTCGGCCCCGGCCGTGCCAAGGACCTTGGTCACCTGCGCCAGGGAGCCCGGCTTGTCGGGCAGCGCGACGCGTACTCGAAGAAGCATCCGTCCCCCTCCATGAAGATGCCGGTTCCCAGCCTATCCGCGAATACCGGTCATGGCCTGACCTGCGCTACAACTGACGGAGTGAAGATTGGGCCGATTGGGGTTTGGCCGCCGGTGGTGCTCGCACCCATGGCGGGGATCACGAACGCGCCGTTCAGGGTGCTGTGCAGGGAGCAGGGCGCCGGGCTGTTCGTGTGCGAGATGATCACGACGCGGGCGCTGGTGGAGCGCAATCCCAAAACCCTGCGGATGATCAGGTTCGCGGATTCGGAGCGGCCCAGGAGCATCCAGCTCTACGGGGTGGATCCGGGCATCGTGGGGCGCGCGGTCAAGATGATCGCCGAGGAGGATCTGGCCGATCACGTCGATCTCAACTTCGGCTGCCCGGTCCCCAAGGTGACCAGGCGCGGGGGTGGCTCGGCGCTGCCGTACAAACGGAACCTGCTGCGCCGGATCCTGCGGGAGGCGGTCGCGAACGCGGGCTCGCTGCCCGTGACGATGAAGATGCGCAAGGGGATCGACGACGATCACCTGACCTACCTCGACGCGGGGCGGATCGCGGTCGAGGAGGGGGTCGCGGCCATCGCGCTGCACGCCCGCACGGCCAGGCAGCACTACGGCGGGGTGGCCGACTGGTCCGCCATCGCCCGGCTGAAGGAGGCCGTGCCGGAGATCCCCGTGCTGGGCAACGGCGACATCTGGTGCGCCGACGACGCGCTGCGGATGGTCGCGGAGACCGGGTGCGACGGCGTCGTGGTCGGGCGCGGGTGCCTGGGGCGGCCGTGGCTGTTCAAGGACCTGGAAAACGCGTTCAACGGCAGCCCCGAGCGGGTCAGGCCGACGCTCGGCGAGGTGGCCGAGGTGATGGCCAGGCACGCCGAGGGGCTGACCCGGTGCTTCGACATCGAGCGGTACGCGGTGGCGGACTTCCGCAAGCACGTCGGGTGGTATCTCAAGGGCTTCACGGTCGGCAGCGAGCTGCGCCGGGAGCTGGCCACGGCCGAGTCGCTCGACGGGTTGCGCGCGGGGCTGGCCAAGCTGGAGCACGACCAGCCGTGGCCGCCCAACACCGACACGCCCCGGGGCAAGTCGGGCGAGCGGACCAAGGTGCTGCTTCCTGACGGGTGGCTGGACGACCCGTGGGACTGCGTGGTCCCCGACGACGCCGAGTCCGACATCTCCGGCGGCTGACGACCCGTTAACCGCCTCCGGCCCATCGCGGGCCGTCTCCGGCTCTGTGCGGGCCGGCGGCGTTCGGCGCGGGCGTCTCCCGCCCCAGCGCGGGCGGAGGGCGGGCCGCCTCCGGCTCAGTGCGGGCCGGCGGCCTCCGTGCCGCACGGCCCGCCGCCGACGGCGGGCTCCAGGCGTACGGGGTGGCCCGACATCGTGAGCGTCGGGTAGTACTCGGAGATCCGCTCGGCCGAACGGCCGACGTAATGGCAGATGAAGCTGCGCCTGAAGCGGTCGGGCGTGCTGTTCGGCTCCGAGCCGTGCACCAGGCTGCCGTTGAAGAACAGCACGTCCCCGGCGTCCATGTCGACGGGCGCCCGGTCGAGGCCGGGCGGCGGCGGGACGTACTCGCGGGTGAACGAGACGCCCTGGTCGGCTTCCTCCGGGCAGAACAGGTCCATCAGGTGCGTTCCGGGCACGACTTCGAGGCCGCCGTTGGCCCGGTCCACCCGGTCGAGCGCCACCCAGGCGGCCACGCAGGTGCCCGGCTCGACCCGGAGGTAGAAGTTGTCCTGGTGCAGCGCCTGCCCCCTGGCCCCCGGCGGCTTGAAGTAGAACATGCTCTGGGCTGCTATCGGCTCCTCTCCCAGTAGGTCGCGCAGTATCGCCGCGATGCGCGCGTCGAGCAGGTAGCGCAGGGCCACGTCGTTCACCTGGTGCGGGTGCATGATGCGCGGATAGTCGCGGAGAATGTCATAGGGCCGCCCGGGCTCCTGCGGCTGCGGCGCGAAGTGACCGGCGATGGGACCCCTGGCGTGCAGCGCCATGAACTCGTCGCGCAGCTCCGCCACCTCCTCCTGGGAGAGGAGCGCGGGCACCAGCAGGTACCCCTGGTCGTGGAAGTCGTTGAGCCTCATGTACGCAACGCTAAGGAGCGCACTCGTGGAACGGTATGCCTGTGACCGCTGAGGACCTGTCTGTTCCTGCTGCCGAGCTGATGATCGTGGGCCACTACGACAAGACGGCCGGCTACGCCACGCGCCGGTCCGCCGGGTCGCCGAGCTGGCTGCTGCTGTGGACGGAGGCGGGGGCCGGGCTCGTCGAGCAGGGCGCGGTGTCGTGCGAGGTGGGGG
>NZ_VCKX01000385.1 GCF_005889725.1 Nonomuraea zeae | reverse complement strand
CGCACGAGGGGGGCACTCGGGGGGCCGTTACCGTTGCTGCATCGCTTGGGCGGGGTTTTCTCGCCGGGTTGAAGAGTGCACCCGTCGTGGTTGCGGACGAACGCCGACAACACGTTGCGGATGCTGTCCCGGTCGTGAGTCGAGTCAAAGGCGAGGCGTTGCAGGGCATAGATGCCGCCCAGTCGCACGTCGGACTTGGTGGAACCGAGCTGTTCGACGGCTTTGGTGTACCGGTCGGTGATCTGCCCCTGCTGCGTGGTGTTAAGCGTTTGAGCGGTGTACCAGAGCCCCAGTGCCGTGAACACGACACCGCCGATCACGACCAGCCCGGTCACTGCCTGGACGAGCGTGTGACGCGCGGAGTTGACTGCCTCCACCCGCTCGGCAGCGGTCATCTCTGTGCGTTCGACGTCCGTGAGCGGGGCGCGCTCCCCAGCGAGGTATCGGGCGGCCGGCCCGATGAGGGCTGCGAGCGCGAGGCAGGCCGCCAGCACAACCGCAACGCCGCCTAAGACCCAGCGCGCCCAACTTGGTCCTTCTATCCACATGATCGCGGCACAGGCGCAGGCGGCGATCAATGCCAAGAGCGGGACCAACCACAGCCCGCGCCGCCCCCACCTACGGCGCGGCGGCGCGGGGGGTGGGGGGTCGTCGGGCGGCTGTGCTGGTTCTGGCTCCGCCGGTGGGGGTAAGGGCGGTGTCCGCCTCCTGGTCGAAGAGGCGAGGGCGGCTCCGGCCGCGGCCGATGTGAGGAGCGCGGCCAGCGTGAGGGCTGCGCGGAGAAGCAGGGGTTTACCAGCCATGCTGATCATTGCACCAGGTCCGCTGGCCCCAGTGGAACAGGAGATGATCGACCCTCGCGACCACACAGCGTGACGCCTATTACTCCGCGCTACTTTGCGGCTGCTGGCAGCGACCCGAGGTTCCGGAGCCGTTCAAGAGCGCGGTTGGTCACCTCGGAGACTGCCCGCAGCGTGGCGGTTGTCAGCGGGAGGTAGTCGTCTTCGGTGCCGGGATCAGCAGTTCGGGCTCCTGGTGTAACACGCATGAGCCGGATACAGCATCGTGCTGGGTCGAGCTGCTAGACGTCGAGTGTCCAGAGCGGGACGTCGCCCATGCGCAGCCCAGCGCTCCGCACCGCGCGAACAACACGGTGGGGTTGAGCGGCGGAAGGAAGATCACGTCGGCCCAGGTGCACTCGAGCGGTATCACTAGTTCACGTAGACGGTGCTCTCGGCCGGTGTACTCGGCGACGTGGCGCGCGTGGAGGTCTGGGTAGCGTTCGCGAAGCATTGCCAGCGGTAGCAACTGGTCACCGCGTGGATCCGTGATCATGGCGTGGAAGAGGGGCCCGCGAGCGCGCTGCTGAGTGGGTTCGGTAGACATGAAAAAGCGTCGGGCTGGGAGAAGGCCGACGCATGATCATTATATCCGATGCCCTTCATGGGACCTGCACGGAGAGCTACTTGATCTCGTGCTCCTCCGCCGCAGTGGCGAGGAGGACGCGGGCGTTCTCGGCGTAACGGATGGCGGTCTTGGGATCCAGGCCGAAGACGGTCGCCAGGTGTAGCGGATCCGGTCCGGTGACGAGGGCTTCATCGCTGGTCGGCCTCGTCTTGGGTGAGCCACCGGCCCATCAGGCTTGTACGGTCGCGGTCGACGGCCAGCAGGATGATGCCCTGGGGCGCGTCGCCCTGCAGGTGCAGCGCCGAACGCTACGTCCACCGGTCTCCCACCTCGGGAAAGCCAGCCTTGACGTACTCGGGTACCTCCCACGAGCCCACGGCCACGGGCTGATCAGCGTTCATCACTTGCTCACTCTCCGGGGCTCGCGGCACTCGACGCACGTCTCGTGGCTGGGGTAGTTGGCCTGTCGGCACCCGCACCGCCACATCAGGCCGGCGCGCACGGCAGCGCGCATGATGGCCGGGGCCTCGCTACCTTCCGCCGAGCCGAGCAACGAGACGGTCACGGCCTCAGCCCGCTCGTCCTCCATCTCGATCACGCGTCGACCTCCTTGGCGAGCTCGGCGAGCAGTCCCTCCAGCGGAGCGGCGTTGCGCCACTGCGGGCCGTCCTTGCTCGTCACCGGGGGCAGCGCGGCGACGTGCGCTCTGATCGCCTCCGCCACGTGCACCACGGCGGCGAGGCTCGTCAGCGGCAGCGGAGCGCCGGTGTTGTCGAGCCACCCCCACCGCCAGTCCCAGATGATCGTGACGCCCTTGGTCCACGAGTCGTCGGTGGGCGGGGTTTCTGGGGCGAAGTGCCAGTGCATCCCGGGGCCGTCGTCCGCCTCCTGCCCCTTCCATTCATGCTGGTCGGCGATGATGCCCCCAGCGTCGAGCGCGTCGGTGATCTGCCGGGCGTACCCCCCGACGCACTCGCCGATGGTCCGCCGCTCCATGAAGATCCCGATGCGGCGGCCGGCGCGGAGCCCAGTGCAGCGCGTCCACCGCCGACATCTCCCGCTCGTGGTCCGTCAGCTCGTGCCACGTCGGCACGAGCGTGCCCTCGTGGGCGATCTGCTGACGCTCGGCGGCCAGGCTTCGCGCGGCGGTGTACTCCGCGTCGTCGTCGAACGGGTACTTAGCCATGGGCCCTCCTCGGTGTCCTGTCTCGTTGCACTTGCACGAACGTGCACATCGGGTCGTCCGGCTGGTCCTGACGGCCGTCCGGTGCGCAGGCGTCGTCACGACCGTCCCCCCGGTCACCTGGTCACCTCGCTGCGGCCCGGACGCTCGGTGGCGATCGCCTTTCCGGGCTCGCGGCGACCAAGCGCGCGGACCTTGGCTCGAGCGGCCTGATAGGCAGGATCCTCGTAGGGCGGGCCGCTGAGCCTCGCGGTGGCGTCCGCACCGGTGGTCACCTCATGGACTGGTGGAGGAGCCGGCATACTTGCGGCGGCAACTACGTAAGCCTCCTCACCGGGACCCAAAGCTCCGGCACGTCGACGAACAACCTCGACCGCGATCTGGGCGCATGCCTCACACGGCTGGCCGGTATCCAGGCTGCGGCGGTCTTCGCATCGGACATCAGGGCAGTGGTAGCCGCGGTGGACGATGGTGATGGCCACCGCAGTGACATCGGCGACGTCCTCGCGCCACCGCCAATGCTCCCAACGCCGGCGGATCCGCTCGGCCAGCTCCGCCGGGGTACGGATGGCGAGTTCGGCAGCGATCGCGGCCAGCACGCGCCGCCGGCCGAACACCGGGATGGCCTGAGCCAGTGTCGCCGGCAGCGCATGACGGTAGACCTCGGCCGCCTGACGCTGAGCCGCCGAGTGGTGCACCGCCGGCGGCCTGGCCCGCGTTGAGGAAAATTGTCGTCCAGGGTCCGGCGGTTGGGCTTCTACTACCTGTACGTCGCCTGCGGCGGGAGGGCGAGATGCGTCCAGCTGTGATGTCTTATGATCATGTGCCTTCTGTGGACTGCCCGGATCTGCCAGGGGTGACTGCCCTGCCCTGCCAGGAGTGAATGCTCTGGGTTGCGAGGGGCTGGTGGTGTGACGGCGGCCTTGTGTGCCGTATGCGGCAGCTACGGTGGCCGCCTCGTCCGGGTCCGGCACGGGGCGTACGAGCAGGCGGCCGCCGCGGCGCTGAGTGACCTCGGCCTGGCCCGCGCGTTCCAGTTCCCGGAGCCTGCGCCGGCCGGTGTCGGCCGAAGCACCCAGCATGCCGCCGAGGTGGGCCACAGAGGTCTCCAGCGGCTGGCCGGCCGCACGCTGGCTGGCCAGTATCAGCGCGTACAACCGCCACGCGGCCGGGGAGATGCGCTGATCGGCATCGCTGGAGGTCGACAGAAGATCCAGCGTCCAGGCCGGTACCCGCACGAACGGGTCGCCGGTCTCGCGGGGCAGCCGCAGCGCCGCGTGCCGAACCGCCCGTTTCGCCCCCAGCGGGCTGGAGCGGGACAGCCACGGCCCGCCCGCGTCGTCGGCCAGCAGCAGCTGGCGACGGGCGCTGTCCAAGGTCTTCTCGTTCACGCCCAGTGCGTCGGCCACCCAGCAGCGCCGCGCGTACGCCGGAGCTCGCCCGCCCCCAGGGCACGGGGCATCAGCGTCTCGTACATCGCCCACGCGGCCACCGCCAGGGCGCCGTGTGAAGGCGAGCGCAGCAGTGAACGGGGGACTTGCACTGTCCCCGTGGAGACGCCTTGGAAGCAGGCGCGGCTCTACGATCCGCCGTGCCGGTCGGCGTCTCTTCCTGACAAGCCGCGCCGCTCGCTCCCGTCACTTGGCCCCACCCGCGAAGGAGGTGGCCACGGACGGCGAGATCATTCCGCGTATATTCCGCGAGCGGCGGCACTCGCGGGCCCGCGACTGGCACACGGTGGCACACGCCGAGCATCGGCGGGCAGGCATTACCGCAGGTCAGGCCCGAGCTTTGTCTGGCCAGTGAAGCGCGCCCTGCAGGATTCGAACCTAATGACCGTCGGATTAGACGCAAGATCCTTTAGTGCCGCGCGGTGCCGTTTCGTGATACCTAGTGCCACCTCAGCGCGCTTTGCGTGTCAGGTGGTGCCGGGCCCTGACGACGCATGGCGGGGCGTACGAGCACGCGCCGAGCACGGCTGAAATCCTAATTGGATCATTGCAGGTGGCGCCACACCATGAATCCGGGACGTCACGCGCGAATGCCATCGCTCGAAGGGCCGCGATCTGGACAGGTCGACCGCTCCCCGCTCCTCCAGAGTGCGCTAGCAGAAGTCGCCATCGTCGTCGTCGCCGAACGCAGCGGCCAGCGACGGGCGCAGGCCCAGCCGGCTCGTCGCGCGGCCGTCCGTCTGCGCAGCCCCCGGCGTTCGGGCACCTATCCTTGCGTGCATGGGTGAAGTACTGAAGGGGCGAGGTTGCGCGTGGGAGTTCGAGGACACAGGGCTGCGCATCACGCCTGAGCCGGGTAAAGCCTCGAAACTGAGCATGGAGCTCGGTGAGCGGTTCGTGCCGTACGAGGCGCTGGCCGATGTCATGGTGGAACCCAGTGCACGCGGCAGGGTGATGTTGCGGGTAGTTCCCCGGGAGGGGGCCGATCCGGTTATGTCCGCGGCAACGGGGCAGCTTCAGGAGTCGCTCGATCCGTACCGGCTGGTGCTGCCCGCCGCCACGAAGACGCTGGCTGACCAGTATGCCGACGAGATGCGCGCGGCCCTGTCCGAGCGCGGTCCGGCTGAGCGGTTCCTGATCGCCGGTCCTTCGGTGCCGCGTAGTTTCAAGGCATGGGACGGTGAGGCCGCCTTCGACGGGCAGGCTGTCACCTTCACCTGGTTCTCCTCCGGAGCTTCCCCGGCCAAGTTCACGGCAGGTGACCGGCGTTACCCGATCACCGAGATCGAGGGCGTCGATTGGCATGCACTGGAGGACGCTCGCGGGTCGTTGCGACTGCGCATCCGTGGGCGGCAGGCCCTGTCCAACCCCAACAACGATCCCGCCTCCGTGGTGTTCGGCATCGGCTGGGGAGCCACGCATCACTCCCTGCCCTTCGCGGCCGCCGTGCTGGCCGCCGTACAAGCTTCCATGATCGAACAGGTCGCGGCGGAGGGCTGAGTTGGTGTCCCGTATGTCACTTGTGCGCGTTGGCGCCTTGGAACTCAAGGCTCTGGGGTGCCAATCTCCCGTCATCGGTCGGAGCCGCGGAATTTGGGCGAGCGGCTGACTCGGTTTGAGCAATCGCTCAGACAGCGATTGAAGGATCGAATGATGTGCCCGGTCAGAGCGAGGGTGCAATTTTTCGGCGCCCGTACGCTCACCACCAAGATCTGAGCAGCATCGGCCAGCCGAATACCCTGACCACCAGCAGATATAGAAGTCGAAACAGCGCGAGAGGCAAGCCCAGAAGATCAGGTCAGACCCTCATCACCAGTTTCTGGCACCGGACAGGCTCCGGCCGACGCTCGCGGGCCTGTCGCTCGGTTTCACACCCCCCATCATGGACGGGCCACCCAACCACCGCGCCACTAGCTCGGGGCCTGGCCGCCGTGGCCACCCCGACGCCCTCCTGGCGGGCGGCCGATAGTCTTGGGTTCTGATGACCGCCACTCTTATTGCGAAAGAACTCGCCGCCGGCCACGGTGACCAGGTGCTGTTCGCGGATCTCGATCTGGTCGTTGCGCCCGGGGACGTGGTCGGGCTGGTCGGGGCGAACGGCGCGGGCAAGTCGACGCTGCTGCGCCTGCTGGCCGGCCTCGATGCCCCCGAGCAGGGCTCGGTACGGCTCACTCCGCCCACCGCCAACGTCGGCCATCTGCCCCAGGAACCCGAACGGCGGCCCGGTGAGACGGTCGCCGAGTTCCTCGCCCGCCGGACGGGCGTGGCCGCCGCGCAGCGCGCCCTCGACGCGGCCACCGAGGCTCTGGTGAGCGGAGACCCCGGCGACGCGTACTCCGAGGCGTTGGACCGCTGGCTCGCCCTCGGTGGCGCGGACCTGGAAGAACGGGCCGGGGAGGTGACCGCCGGCCTCGGGCTCGCGGTCGACCTGAACCAGGAGATGACGTCACTGTCCGGCGGCCAGGCCGCACGGGCGGGTTTGGCGTCGCTACTGCTCAGCCGCTACGACCTGTTCCTGCTCGACGAACCCACCAACGACCTCGACCTGGACGGCCTGGAGCGGCTGGAGCGCTTCGTGACCAGCTTGCGCGCTGGAACCGTCGTGGTCAGTCACGACCGCGAGTTCCTCACCCGCTGCGTGAACCGGGTCCTCGAACTCGATTTCGCCCAGCAGCAGGTCCACGCCTACGGCGGCGGCTACGACGCCTACCTGAACGAACGCGAGATCACCCGTCGGCACGCCCGCGAGCAGTACGAGAGCTACGCCGAGACCAGGATGTCGCTGGAAGCCCGCGCCCGAACCCAGCGCGCTTGGATGGAGAAGGGCGTCAAGAACGCCCGGCGCAAGGCCACCGACAACGACAAGATCGGCCGCAGCTTCCGTACCGAGACGACCGAGAAGCAGGCCGCCAAAGCCCGGCAGACCGAGAAGCTGATCGAGCGGCTGGATGTCGTCGAGGAACCGCGCAAGGAATGGAAGCTGCAGATGGAGATCGCTGCCGCGCCTCGTTCCGGGGCCGTGGTGGGGACGTTGCGCGGCGCGGTCCTACGGCGCGGCGGGTTCTGCCTCGGACCGGTCGACCTGCAGATCGACTGGGCGGAACGAATCGCAATCACCGGCGCGAACGGCTCCGGCAAGACCACCTTGCTCGGTGCGTTGCTCGGCCGGTTTCCCCTCGACGAGGGCGCCGCCGCGCTCGGCCCCGGCGTGGTCGTCGGCGAGGTCGACCAGGCACGTGCCCTGTTCGAGGGTGACGAGCCGCTGCTCGAGGCGTTCGGCGCGCTCATCGACCTGCCCCCGGCCGACGTCCGCACCCTGCTGGCCAAGTTCGGCCTGCGGGCCGGCCACGTGTTGCGCCCGGCGGCCACCCTGTCCCCTGGCGAACGCACCCGGGCGGCGCTCGCCCTCCTGCAGGCCCGTGGGGTCAACCTGCTCGTCCTCGACGAGCCCACCAACCACCTCGACCTGCCCGCCATCGAACAATTGGAGTCGGCTCTCGCCTCGTACCAGGGGACCCTACTGCTGGTCACCCACGACAGGCGCATGCTGGAGGGGGTCCACACCACCCGCCGTCTTCACGTCACGTCCGGACACGTCACCGAGGGCTGATCGCACGCCGCGAGGCGGTCGCGGCCTTCGTATCGAAGCATCATCGCCACGGACCTTTTCCACATCGATACGGTGCTCGACGTTCGCTTGTACGTGCTGTTCTTCATCGAGCACTGCGCCTGCCGATAATTACATCCGTCCAGGTCATGGCTCTGGGAGGGCTTCGCGTGGCGTACGCGAGCTCCGGTCACCCGAGAGGCGGAAGCGTGTCCCGCTCGACAACACGATTTCGTGCTCTGAGCTGGAGTTTAGCTGCGTGATCACGGCGGCGGCTGCGACCATCGCAAGGTGTTGTCATCGCTGGTCTACCGGTTGCTGAGGTGCCTGTGCGGCCTACTGACGGTGCTGGTCCGCTCTGATCTGTCCAAGGATGTTGAGCTGCTGGTGCTCCGCCACGAGAACCAGGTGCTCCGCCGTCAACTCGGTGTCCGACCGCGGTGGGGTCACGCTGACCGGCTCTGGCTTGCGGCATTGTCGCGGCTGATCCACCGCCGCCGGTGGGCGGAAGCCTTCCCGGTCACCCCAGCCACGATCCTCCGCTGGCATCGCCACCTGGTGGCGCGTAAATGGACCTTCACCGACCGGCGACGCCCAGGGCGGCCCTGTACCCACCGGCCGGCCAAGGCCCTGATTGTGCGGATGGCGCGAGAGAACCCGACCTGGGGACATCGGAGAATCCAAGGCGAATTGGCCCGGCTGGGCTACAACATCGCGGCCTCCACGGTGTGGGAGATCCTGCACGCGGCTGATATCGAGCCGGCACCCCGCCAGGCCGGTCCGACCTGGCGGCAGTTCCTGACCGCACAAGCCCACGCGATCATCGCCTGCGACTTCCTGGTAGTCGAGACGATAATGCTCAAACGGTTGTATGTGCTGATCTTCATCGAGCACGGCACCCGGAAATTGCACCTGGCCGGAGTGACCGCGCACCCGACCGGAGCCTGGACCGTGCAGCAAGCCCGCAACCTGGTCATGGACCTGGGCGATCGCATCGCCGGGCTGCGGTTCGTCATCCACGATCGCGACCCGCTCTTCACCTCCGCCTTCAGGGAGCTCTTCACGGCTGAAGGGCTGCGGATCGTCACCACGCTGCCCGGACGCCGAGGATGAACGCCATCTGCGAGCGCGTCATCGGCACCCTACGCCGCGAACTCCTGGACCGCATCCTGATCCTCAACGAACGCCACCTAACCGTCGTGCTCCGCGAGTATCTGATCCACTACAACGGGCACCGGCCACACCAGTCACGGCACCAGCTTCCCCCGGACATCGCGACGCAGCTCGCCCGGCACATGACCGACCTCAACGACCTGCGATCCATTCGCCGAAAACCCGTCGCCACAGGCACGATCAACGAATACCACCACGCCGCGTAACCGCAGCTCAGACCACGTAACTCAATATTCGAGCGGCACAGGATAGGTGCAACCGAGCACGCACGGAGCACGCAAGCGTCAGAGGAAAATTCTAGAACGCATCCGATCCTGCATCGCCGCAGGTCAGACCATGATCAAAGCGCGCCCTGCAGGATTCGAACCTGCGACCGTCGGATTAGAAGTCCGGTGCTCTATCCAGCTGAGCTAAGGGCGCTCCCGCCTTATTGTGCATGATCCGGCGACTTGTCATGCACAGGTTTTCCTCGTGTCAGCCTGTCATCCAGATCACACCCCACATGAACAGGGTTCCGAAGACCGTCGCCGTCAGTGTCCAGCCTGTGGCGTGTCGGGCCGTGTGGGCTTCAGGAAGGATATCCGACGTAGCCAGATAGAGCAGGAAACCGGAGAAAAGACCCAGGTACGCCTCCAGGATCCCGCCGGGGATGGTGATGAGGGAGGTCAGGGTGGCGCCCACCACCGGGGCCAGGGCGTCCAGGGCCAGGAGGGTGAGGGCTCGACGGCGGGCGTTGCCGTACAGCGACGTGACCGTGTACGTGTTGAAGCCGTCCGTGAAATCGTGAGCGATGACGCCTATCGCCACGGCCACCGCCAGGGAGGCGTCCGACTGGTACGCGGCGCCGATCGCAGCCCCGTCCAGGAAGCTGTGGACGACCAGGGCCGCGCCGGCGGTGAGGCCGATGCCGGCGTGGCTGTGGCGATGCACGGCGTAGTCGCCCTCGTGGGCGGTGTGCATGCCCATCGAGCGCTCCACGATGTGGATGCCGAGGAACGCCACGGCGAACATGAGCATCGACAAGGGCACGCCGTACACGTTCAGGGAGTTGTGGGCCAGGGCTTCGGGGAGGAGGTCGAAGGCCACCACGCCGAGCATCACGCCGGCGGCGGCGCCCAGGACGAGGTGGCGGTGTTTGCCGACGCGGTCGGCGACCAGCCCGCCCAGGAGCGTCATGAGGAATGCCGCCAGAGAGAGCAGGATGGGCATGAGAGCCCAGGTTAGAGGGGCGGGGGCTGTCTCTTATACCCATCT
>NZ_VCKX01000384.1 GCF_005889725.1 Nonomuraea zeae | reverse complement strand
CCCACCACCCCCGACGGCCCCGGCACCCCCAGCGTCCTCAACCCGCCCACGCCCGGCGGCTCCACCCCGCCTCCGTTCAGCGGCTCCACCCCGCCCACACCAGGTCGCGGGCCGAGCCGGGCTCTCGCGCCGGCCCACGACGGCGCTCCAGGTGGCGAGGCGGGTGGGTCCTTGCCGGAGGGCCAGATCAGGGTGGCCATCGCCGACGATCAGGCGGTCGTGCGGATGGGGCTGCGGGCGTTGCTGGAGCGGGAGCGGGGCATGGAGTGCGTCGGCGAGGCGGCCGACGGCGTGGCGGCGCTGGCGCTGATCCGCCGCACCCGCCCCGACGTCCTCCTGCTCGACATCCGCATGCCCGGCATGGACGGCCTGGCCACCCTGCGGGCCATCGCCGACGACCCCGGGCTGCGCGGCACCCGGATCGTCGTGGTGACGACGTTCGCCGTCGACGAGTACGTCTTCGCCGCCCTCCAGGCCGGGGCCAGCGGCTTCGTGCTCAAGGACAGCGCCCCCGACGAGCTGGTCAACGCCGTGCGCGTGGTGGCGGCGGGCGAGGCGTTGCTGTCGCCGTCGATCACCAGGAAGGTCATCGGGATGTTCGGCCGGCACGGCACCGAGCCGGTCGAGGGCATCGAGACGCTCACCCCGCGCGAGCGGGAGCTGGTCGCCTGGGTGGCCACCGGCAGGTCGAACGAGGAGATCGCCAAGGAGCTGGTGATCAGCCCCGACACCGTGCGCACCCACGTCAGCCGCGCCATGGTCAAGCTGCGGGCCAGGGACCGGGCCCAGCTCGTGGTGTTCGCCATGCGAGCCGGGCTGAGCGTCCCGAACTGAACGCCCTAAACTGGGCGCCCCGAACTGAGCCTCCTGAACTGAGCGTCCTGAACTGGGCGCCCCGAACGGGCCTCCGGCAGGGGCTCCGGCAGGGGCTCTGCGCGCAGCCCCCGCGAGAAGCCCGGCGAGGGCGCCTACTTCAGGAAGCCCTCGTAGTTGCGCTGCTGGAGCTGGGCCTCGATCTGCTTGACGGTGTCGAGCCCGACCCCCACCATGATCAGCACGCTGGTCCCCCCGAACGGGAAGTTCTGCTGCGTCCCCGGATCCCGCAGGATCGCGAACGCCACCAGCGGCAACAGCGCCAGCACCCCCAGGTAGAGCGCCCCCGACGCGGTCAACCGGGACGACACGTACGCCAGGTACTCAGCCGTGGGCCGCCCAGGCCGGATCCCCGGGACGAACCCCCCGAACCGCCGCATGCCATCCGCCACCTCCACCGGATTGAACGTGATCGACACGTAGAAGTAGGCGAAGGCGACGATCATCAGCACGTACACCGTCATGTAGAGCGGATGCGTCCCCGAGGCCAGGTTGCGCGTGACCCACGCCCCCGCCTCGTCCCCCAGCAGCGGCGACGCCAGCGTGGGCAGGTAGAGCAGCGAGCTGGTGAAGATGACGGGCACGATCCCCGCGAGGTTCACCTTCAACGGGATGTACGTGCTGGTCCCCGCGTACATGCGCCGCCCCACCATCCGCTTGGCGTACTGCACCGGGATGCGTCGCTGCGCCTGCTCCACGAACACCACGGCCGCCACCAGGAACAGCCCGGCCACGAGCATCACCACAAAACTGACCGGACTCATCACGAAAATCTTGGACATGTACGACGGGAAGACGGCCACGACCTGCGTGAACATCAGGAGCGACATACCGTTCCCGATCCCCCGGTCGGTGATCAGCTCGCCCAGCCACATGACGACGCACGCCCCCGCCACCATCGTCAGCACGATCACCGTCACGGTGAGCAGGCCGTCGTCGCGCAGCAGCGGCCGGCTGCACCCGGGCAGCAGTTGCCCGGCGCGGGCCAGCGCCACGACGGTGCCGGCGTTGAGGAGGGAGAGCCCGACGGTCACGTAGCGCGTGTACTGGGTGATCTTCGCCTGACCCCGCTGGCCCTCCTTCCTCAGCGCGTCCAGCCGGGGCACCAGCACCGCGAAGAGCTGCATCAGGATGCTCGCCGTGATGTACGGCATGACGCCCAGCGCGAACACCGACAGCTGCAGCATCGCGCCGCCGCTCAGCATCTGCGCCATGTCGAACAACCCGCCGCTGGCCGAGCCCACGCACTCGCGCACCGCCACGACGTCCACCCCGGGCGCCGGCATGATCTGCCCCAGCCGGAACAGGCCGATGAGGCCCAGCGTGAACAGCAATTTCCTGCGGAGCTCCGGCACCCGGAACGCCCTGGTCAAGACGGTCAGCATGGGCAGGAGTCTGGCGGGCGCGGGCGCGCGGGTCGTCCGCTGAGACGAGGCACCCGCATACGCAGATCCGCGTACGCGCTCCCTAGGGTGGAGCGCGTGAGCACTGTGTGGGTCATCAGCGGTCCGCCCGGCGCGGGCAAGTCCACGGTCGCGGCCGAGCTGCTCGCCCGCCTCTCCCCCGTGCCGGCCCTGCTCGACAAGGACACCGTGTACGGCGACTTCGTGGCGGAGATCCTGGACGCGCGCTGCAGGCCACCCGGCGAGCGCGAGGGCCCCTGGTACGACGAGCACGTCAAACGACACGAATACGCCGGTCTGACCAGGATCGCCAGGCAGATCCGCGAGCACGGCTGCCCGGTGCTGCTCGACGGCCCGTTCACCACCCAGGTGCACGACGCGGAGCGGTGGACGCGGTGGGCGGCGGAGCTGGGCGGCCCGCCGGTGCGCCTGCTGTGGGTGCGCTCCGACGGCCCGACGCTGCGCGCGCGGCTCCTGGCCAGAGGGCTGGGGCGGGACGCGGGCAAGCTGGCGGCGTTCGAGGACTACCTGCGGAACATCCGGGTGGACGAGCCGCCGGCCGTACCGCATCTGGAGATCGACAACCGGTGCGGCGCGCCGCCCGTCGCGCGGCAGCTCACGGCGGCCGGCATACCGCCCCACGGCCCCGGATAGCGGGTCAGGTCACGAGGTAGTCGTCATCGCGCGCGTCCATGATCGCCATGTGACCCGGCAGGTGGCCGATCGCGTACTCGATCCCGCTGGCCATGATCGCCGCCTGCGGGGTCACCCCGCAGGCCCAGAACAGCGGCACCTCCCCCGCGCGCACCTCCACCGGGTCGCCGAAGTCGGGCCGCGCGAGGTCGCGGATGCCGATCGCCTCGGGAGCGCCGACGTGCACCGGCGCGCCGTGCACAAGCGGATACCGGCCGCTCACCTCGACGGCCGTCTTCACCAGCTCCTCCGGGACCGGCCGCATCGACACGACCAGCGGCCCCGACAGGCTGCCGGCCGTCGCGCAGGGGACGCTCGTGACGTACATCGGCACGTTCACGCCCAGCTCCAGGTGCCGCACGGGCACCCCGGCGGCCAGCAGCGCCCGCTCGAAGGTGAAGCTGCACCCGATGAGGAACGGCACCAGGTCCGCGCGCCACTCCGCCACCACCTCGCCGAGGTCGGCGACCGGGACCCCGTCGTGGTAGAGCCGGTATCCGGGCAGGTCCGTACGGAGGTCACCGGCGAACAGCGCGGTCGACCAGGCGCCAGGCTCCCCCACGTCGAGCACGGGACACGCCTGGGGGTTGTGATGGGCGAACAGCAGCAGGTCGTAGCGCAGCCCCTTGGGCACCGCGATCAGGTTGGCCTGCGCCCAGCCCCGGCACCAGCCCGCGGTGGGCACCCGCTCGCCCGCACGGAAGCGCTCCCGCGCCTGCGCGGGGCTCAGATCGGCGACGTCCACCCCTCGACAGTATGGCGGCCGGCGTTCAGCGGTCCACCGCCGGCGCACTCGACTTCGCCCGCGCTTTACCGCGTGATGTCCTGGTTTTACGGGGTAGCGGGAGCGCCGTGCGTCTCGACGTGAACCTCCTCGACTACGTTCTCATCGCGATCTACTTCGCCACCGTGCTCGCGATCGGGTTCGCGGCCCGAAAACGGATCAGCTCCAGCCTCGACTTCTTCCTGGCCGGGCGCGGGCTGCCCGCGTGGATCACCGGGCTGGCCTTCGTGTCGGCGAACCTGGGTGCGATCGAGATCCTCGGCATGGCGGCCAACGGCGTCCAGTACGGCGCGATGACCGTCCACTACTACTGGATCGGCGCGGTCCCCGCGATGGTGTTCCTCGGCATCGTGATGATGCCGTTCTACTACCGCTCGAAGGTCCGCAGCGTCCCCGAGTTCCTGCGCAGGCGCTTCAACGGGTCCACGCAGCTGCTGAACGCGATCACCTTCGCGGTGGCGCAGATCCTCATCGCGGGCGTGAACCTGTACGCGCTGGCGCTGGTCATGGAGGCGCTGCTGGGCTGGCCGCTGCCGGTCTCCGTGGTGGTGTCGGCGGTGATCGTGCTGTCGTACATCACGCTCGGCGGCCTCTCCTCCGCGATCTACAACGAGGTCCTGCAGTTCTTCGTGATCCTCGCCGGGCTGATCCCGCTGACCGTGCTCGGGCTGATGAAGGTAGGCGGGATCTCCGGCCTGGCCGACAAGGTCCGCCAGAGCGCGCTCGGTGAGGGCGGCCTGCACACCTGGGCGAACACGGCCGGAGACAACCCGATGCAGGCGCACTGGATCGGGATCGTGTTCGGGCTCGGGTTCGTGCTGTCGTTCGGCTACTGGACCACGAACTTCGCCGAGGTCCAGCGGGCCCTGTCGGCCAGGAACACGAACGCGGCCAGGATGACGCCGATCATCGCCGCGTACCCGAAGCTGCTCATCCCGCTGATCACGGTGCTGCCGGGGATGATCGCGCTGGTGCTGTTCAGCGGCTGGGGCGAGGGCCAGGACTACAACAACGCGATCCCGATGCTGATGCGCGACCTGCTGCCGAACGGCGTGCTGGGGGTGGCGGTGACCGGGCTGCTGGCCTCGTTCATGGCGGGGATGGCGGCGAACATCAGCGGCTTCAACACCGTGTTCACCAACGACATCTGGCAGTCGCACGTGCGCAAGGACCGCGACGACGGCTACTACCTGCGGGTGGGCCGGATCGCGACCGTGGCGGGCGTGGCGATGGGGGTCGGGACGGCGTTCATCGCGGCCGGCTACTCCAACATCATGAACTACCTGCAGGCGCTGTTCTCGTTCTTCAACGCGCCGCTCTTCGCGACGTTCATCATCGGCCTGTTCTGGCGCCGGATGACGCCGTGGGCCGGGTTCTGGGGGCTGCTGTCCGGGACGCTGGCCGGTTTCGCCTGCTACATCGGGTTCAAGGCCGGCCTGCTGGACTTCGGCACCGAGCTGAACGCCAGCTTCTGGGGCGCGGGCGTGGCCTTCGCCGTGGACGCGATCGTGTCCGTGGTCGTCACGCTGGTCACCACGGCCAAGCCCGAAGAGGAGCTGCGCGGGCTCGTGTGGGGGCTCAGCGCCGTGGACCTGGACGACGACGCGCTGGCCGGTGACGCGAAGTGGTACCGCTCGCCCGTGGTGCTCGGCACCGGCGCCGTCATCCTGGCCGCCCTGATGTACGGAGTGATCCTGTGAGTGACATCCGCTTGGTGATCGGTGGACTGTTCCTGGTGTACGGCGTGATCCTGATCGTCGCAGGCGTCCTCGGCGACGCCGTCAACCTGTGGACCGGCCTGGCCATGGCCGTCTTCGGCGGCGCCTTCGTGGTGTGGGCCCGCCTCAAACGGATCTGACCGGCTCCTTGGCGCGTTCGTCGTAGGCCTCACGGGCGGCGATCACGTCGTCGGCGTGCACGCTCGCCCAGTCGCCGATGGCCCGCAGGACGCCGATCGCGCTGCGACCGAGGTCCGTGAGCTCGTAGTCGACCCGCGGCGGGATCGTCGGATAGACGGTGCGGGTGGCCAGGCCGTCGCGTTCGGCGGCGCGCAGGGTCTGCGACAGCATCTTCTGGGTGATGCCGTCGAGCATCCTGCGCAGCTCGCCGAACCGCCGGGGCCCGTCGAGGAGCGCGCCCAGGACCAGGCCCGTCCACTTGTTGGTGAACATGCCGAGCACCGTGCGGGGCTTGCACGCCCGCAGGAACGCGTCGGCGCCGCCGTACGCCCTGATGTCAGGAAAGTTGGTATCCATCAGGTACCTGACTACCAAACAGGTGCCTTCTTCACAAGCGATACCGGCATTGAGCAGCATGTGACGCATGACAGAGAACATGCGTGCGATCGTTTACCGGGCTTTCGGCGAGCCCGAGGTGCTGGAGCTCGCCGAGGTCCCGCGGCCGGTTCCGCAGCGGCACGAGGTGCTGGTACGGGTGCGGGCCGCGGGCGTCAACCCGCCCGACTGGAAGCTGCGGCGCACCCCCTTCCCGCCCGACTACACCGAGCCGCCGCTGACCCCCGGATGGGACGTGTCGGGCGTGGTCGAGGAGATCGGCGAATACACCGGCCGGTTCAAGCCCGGCGACGAGGTCTTCGGCATGGTCAACTTCCCGTACGCCGCCCGCGCCTACGCCGACTACCTGGTGGCCAGGCCCCGCCAGCTCGCGCGCAAGCCGGAGGGCGTCGATCACGTGCAGGCCGCGGCGCTGCCCATGGCGGCGCTGACCGCCTGGCAGGCGTTCTCCGACATCGCCGGCGTCTCGCCCGGGCAGCGGGTCCTCGTCCACGCGGCCGCCGGCGGGGTCGGGCACCTGGCCGTGCAGCTGGCCAAACTGCGCGGCGCGTACGTGATCGGCACCACCCGCGCGGCCAAGCACGACTTCGTCCGGAAACTGGGGGCCGACGAGGTGATCGACTACACCAGCGTGGACTTCGCCGAGGTTGTCTCGGACGTGGACCTCGTCCTGGACATGGTGGGCCGGGACTACCCGGTCCGGTCGATACCCGTGCTCAAGCCCGGCGGCACGTTCATCGCGGGCGCGGGGACGACGCCCGCGGACGTGGCCGCCCTCGACCGGGCCGGTGTGCGGTGGGGCCGCTTCAGCGTGGAGCCCGACCACGCCGCGCTGGAGGAGATCGCCCGGCTGGTGGCGGCTGGGAAGCTGGTGGCGCACGTGGACCGGGTCTTCCCGCTGGCGGACGCCGCCGCGGCGCACGCGCTGATGGAGAGCGGGGACTTCGTCGGCAAACTCGTGCTCGAAACCTGACCGTCGCTCGCCGCACCGTCGGGGTCCGGGCCATGGACCGGGGCCCGGCGGCGCGTCAGATCATCGCCTCTCAGCCGATCATCAGTACTCGACCTCGAACGTGTGCGGCCCCAGCGCGTACCCGTCGCCCTGCGGGACCACGTACCCGTACTCGACCAGCCTCGCGAGGCCGTGCCGAACCTCCTCCTCGCTCAGCCCGGTCGCCCTGATCAGGCCACCGAGCCCCGCGCCGCCCGTCTCCACGGTCTGGGACGCCACCGCCTCGTACACGTGGATGTCGACGTCCGACAGCGCCTGTACATCATGAGCCTCACTCATCGGCGTTCCCTCGCTCCCTCTCTGAGCCTGAAGGGGTCCACCTCGCGGTCCGGGAAGCGGCGGAGGTATTCGGCCTCTAGCTCGTTGGTGCGGGAAGTGTGACGGGCCAGAGCGTCATCCGATCCGTGGAAGAATGCGTCGCTCCGTGTAGTGTGCAGTTGCCGCAGCTCGCGGACCACATCTTCGTCGCTGAGCTGGGCTGGATCTATTCCCATCGTCGTCATGGGTTCCCTCTACCCCAGAGACCCCCGACAATATCTGTCACAATTCCTGACATATAGGCATTGTTTGGAAGAGATCGCCGCCTTACCTTCCCGTTATGGACCTCGAGCTCAGGCACCTCAGGATCGTCCGCGCAGTCGCGGACGCAGGAAGTGTGAGCAAGGCCGCGTCCCTGCTCGGGCTGGCACAACCGGCCCTCACCGCGCAGCTCAAGCGTATCGAGAGGGTGCTCGGCGGCGCCCTGTTCGAGCGCGACCGCCACGGCGCGAGACCAACGCGCCTCGGTGAGCTGGTGCTCGCCCGCGCCCGGGTATTACTCCCCGCGGCCAAGGAACTGCAGGACGAAGCCGTACGATTCGCCCACGCGCCCTCCCCAGGATTCCGCATCGGCGCCACGAACGGCCCCATACTCGGCGGCCTGGTCGACCGGCTGGCCGCCGAACGCTCGGTCAGCACGTACACGTCGTGGTCGACGCACGAGCTGACCAGCATGGTCGAGCTCGGCCGGCTCGACTACGTGCTGACCGGCGCCTGCGGCGATTCCGGCACCCCCACGGGCACCCTGCTGTGGGAGACGATCAGCCTCGACCCCGTCTTCTGCCTGGTCGGCGAGAGCCACCCGGTCGCCGGGGAGAAGGAGGTGACGCTGTCCGACCTGGCGGAGGAGCAGTGGGCGGTCACGCCGGGTGACGGCTGCTTCGCGGACTGTTTCGCGATGGCCTGCGCGCGGGCCGGCTTCACCCCCGGGACGATCTACGAGACGGACGTGCCCACCTGCACGCACCTCGCCCAGGTCGGCCGCGCCGTCGTGCTCTGCCAGGCCACCCACCAGGCGGCCCAGGGCCTGATCATGGTGCCGCTCGCCGGCGCTCCCCTGCGCTGGCGGCAGCTGCTCGGCCGCCACCCCACCGCCCCCGACGCCGCCTGGGTGGTGGGCCAGGCCAAACAAGCCCACATGGAGGCCGTACGCCGGAGCCAGGTCTACTACGACTGGCTGGTACGAAACCCGGGTTACGGCACCGCTCCATAACATCGTGATAGGGGCAAAGTAGTACTCCTCCGCTTCTGGGTCCGCCGTTACCGTGACGGCACCCCCAGCAGCAAGGAGACAATCATGCTCCGCACCCCGGCGCTGATCGCGATCGCGATCGGCGCGTTAGTCATGACGGCGACCCCGGCCGTCGCCGCCAAACCACCGTCCGGCGTGGTCGACGCCCTGCAGCGTGACCTCGGCATCACCAAGGACCAGGCGACCAACCGCCTGGCGAACGAGGCCCGCGGCAACATCGCCGCACCGAGCCTGCGCAAGAGGCTCGGCGACCGCTATGCCGGAGTCTGGTACGAAGGCGCCGAGAGCGCCCTCGTCGTGGGCACCGTCGACGCCGCCGACACCGCCGAGATCACCCGCGCGGGCGCCAGGGCCCGCGTCGTGCCGCGCACGTTCGCCCAGCTCACCGCCGTCAAGGACGGCCTGGACCGGATCGCGCCGCCGGCCGCCGTGCACAGCTGGGCCATCTCGCCCCAGGACAACTCCGTCGTCGTCCAGGCGAGCGACACCGCGGCGGCGCAGTCGTGGATCGCCTCCAGCGGCGTGGACGCCTCCGCCGTACGGATGGAGCAGTCCGCGGAGCGCCCCCGCCTCTTCTACGACATCCGCGGCGGAGACGCGTACTACACCTCGGACGGCTACCGCTGCTCGGTCGGCTTCGCGGCCAGGCGCGGCACCCAGCTCGGCTTCACCAGCGCCGGCCACTGCGGCGCCGTCGGCATCACCACGACCGGCTACAACCGGGTCGCGCAGGGGACGTTCCAGATCTCGTCCTTCCCCGGCAACGACTACTCGTGGGTGGCCACCAACTCCAACTGGACCGCGCCCGGCGTGGTGAACGGCTACAGCGCCGGCATCCTCCCGGTCCGCGGCTCGGCCGTCACGCAGCCCCAGGGCTCGGTCTGCCGCTCCGGCTCGACCACCCAGTGGCACTGCGGCACGGTCACCGCGCTCAACGCGACCGTCAACTACCCGGAGGGCACGGTGTCGGGCCTGACGCGTACCACGGTGTGCGCGGAAGGCGGGGACTCGGGCGGCTCGTTCATCTCGGGCGACCAGGCCCAGGGCATGACCTCGGGCGGCTCGGGCAACTGCACCAGCGGCGGCGTCACCTACTTCCAGCCCATCGGCGAGATCCTCTCGGCCGGGGGCCTGACGCTGGTGACCGCGGGCGGCACGGAGCCGCCGCCGACCGGCTGCCAGGGCTACGAGGAGACCTACTCGGGGTCGCTGACCTCCAACCAGAGCGCGTACCAGCCGAACGGCTCGTACTACCAGGCCACGGTGTCGGGCACGCACGCCGCCTGCCTGGACGGCCCGAACGGGACGGACTTCGACGTCTACCTGCAGCGCTGGAACGGCTCCACCTGGGCAGTGGTCGCCAGCGCCACCAGCCCGAACCCCGATGAGACGCTCAGTTTCAACGGCACGGCGGGCTATTACCGGTATCGCGTGCACGCCTACAGCGGATCAGGCTCCTACACCCTGGGCCTGAACCGCCCGTAGGTCCCAAGACCGCCCGTAACTCCTGATCCACCGGCCCGAGGGCCGGCGATTGCGATTGCCGAGCAGCCCCTCCCTTTCGCCACCC
>NZ_VCKX01000383.1 GCF_005889725.1 Nonomuraea zeae | reverse complement strand
GGGCGGTGGAGCGGCTGGTGATGCGGTATCTGGCGGCTTTCGGGCCGGCGAGCGTCATGGACGTGCAGATGTGGTCGGGGTTGACGCGGTTGCGGGGCGTGGTGGAAGCGATGCCCTACCTCCGGAAATATCACGACACCGAGGGCCGCGTCCTCTATGACCTGCCGGATGCCCCGCTCGCCGCGGCGGACGCGCCGGCCCCCGTACGGTTCCTGCCCTGGTTCGACAACCTCATGGTCGCCTTCGCCGACCGCAGTCGGATGATGACCGCCGAGCAGCGCAAGGCGGTGTGCGTGGGCGCGATCATCTACCCGACGTTCCTCGTCGACGGAACTGTCGGTGGCATGTGGGACCTTAAAGGCGGCGTGCTGACGGTCGAGCCCTTCCACCCGCTGCCCGACGAGGTGATGGGGGAGCTGGCCGCCGAGGGGGCGCGCCTGATGGCCTTCGCCGGTGTCGAGGAGGGGAGCATCACCTGGCGGCCGCCCAGGAGCTCGGCGACGACCTAGCCCGGCCGGAGCCGCGTTACCTCAACCGTTAGGTAGCTTGGAAGGAGACGGTCCGCCTGGTCTCTCGCTTCTTCTGTTCCCTCAACCCCAAGGTGTCGATGCTCACAGCCGCACACTTCCCCCATCTCAGGCTTGACCGCAAGTAGGCGCCGTCCATCCAAAGCGAGCGAGGAGAGTGTTTTGTCCCAAGCAGCAGAGGTTCTCGAACTGGACGACAGCGTCGCCGACGGTGGCACGGCCGTCGGCGCCGACTCGGTGAAGACGTACCTGAAGGCGATCGGCCGGGTGCCGCTGCTTACCGCTGAGCAGGAGATCGAGCTGGCCAAGCGCATCGAGGCCGGCCTGTTCGCCCAGGAGCGGCTGGACAACGAGCCGCACCTGCCCGCAGAGCTCCGTGCCGACCTGGAGTGGATCGTCGACGACGGCGCGCGTGCCAAGCGCCGGATGCTGGAGGCCAACCTCCGCCTCGTCGTCTCCATCGCCAAGCGTTACACCGGTCGCGGCATGCTCTTCCTGGACCTGATCCAGGAGGGCAACCTGGGCCTGATCCGGACGATCGAGAAGTTCGACTACCGGCTCGGCTACAAGTTCTCCACCTACGCGACGTGGTGGATCAAGCAGGCCATCACCAGGGCCATGGCCGACCAGGCCCGCACGATCCGCATCCCCGTGCACATGGTGGAGCTGATCAACAAGGTGGCCAGGGTGCAGCGCCGCCTGCAGAGCGAGCTCGGCCGCGAGCCCACGCCGGAGGAGATCGCCAAGGAGAGCGAGCTCGAGGTGGACCGGGTGGCCGAGATCCAGGGATACGGGCGCGAGCCGATCTCCCTGCACACGCCGCTGGGAGAGGAGGGCGACAGCGAGTTCGGCGACCTCATCGAGGACACCGAGGCCGTCTCGCCCGCGGAGGCGGTGTCGTTCATCCTGCTCCAGCAGCAGCTGCACTCCCTGCTCGACCAGCTTTCCGAGCGCGAGGCAGGCGTGATCACCATGCGTTACGGCCTGGCCGACGGCAAGCCGATGACGCTCGACGAGATCGGCCGGATCTACGGCGTCACCCGCGAGCGGATCAGGCAGATCGAGGCCAAGACGATGTCCAAGCTCCGTCACCCGTCGCGTGCTCTGGCGCTGCGCGACTACCTGAGCTGACGCTCCCCTGGGCGAGGGGCTTCGGTCCGGCGGGCTGCCGCGTCGCGACGACGGTCGTGAGGCGAGCAGAAAAGGCTGCGCAAACAGAAACTCAAGACTGTCGCCACAGCCCCTTGGAGGGCGCGGAGGGTGACCTAGATTCCAGAATGTGAAACGCTCCCGCTCGAGCCTCGTCCACCAGGTGACCTACGCGGTCAAGAACCCCGACAAGATCGTCCCCCATCTGCGGCGGCTGGTCCGCGACACCTGGTTCAGGCTCCGTACGCGCGACCACGTCGCCTACTACCGCGCCGTCATGAAGTCCGACACCGCGCGCGACCCCGGCGGCGCCGTCGGCTCGCACACGCCCAGACGGTGGCTGGCGCTGGGGCGGATGCAGTTCGACTACCTGGTCGAGCACGGGTTGAAGCCGGAATGCCGCCTCCTGGAGATCGGCTGCGGCAACCTGCGTGCCGGCCATCTGTTCATCGACTACCTGCACACCGGCAACTACTACGGCATCGACATCTCGCCCGACATCCTCATGGCGGCCCAGGACACGATCGTCCAGCACGGGCTGGGGGACAAGCTGCCGTATCTGACGCCCGTACGGGACCTGCGGTTCGCCTTCCTGCCCGACGCGCATTTCGACGTGATCCACGCGCACAGCGTGTTCTCGCACTCGCCGCTGGAGGTCATCGACGAGTGCTTCGCCCACGTCGGGCGCGTGATGAAGGCGGGCGCCTGGTTCGACTTCACCTTCGACAGGACCGAGGGCCAGGAGCACCAGGTGCTCAGGGAAGACTTCTACTACCGTACCGAGACCCTCATCGCGCTGGCCGGCAAGCACGGGCTGCGGGCGACGTTCATGGAGGACTGGGAACGGCTGCCGCACAAGCAGTCGAAGATCCGCATCACCAAGCCCTCCCTGGTCTGATCGGGCGTTTTCCAGGTGGGGGCGGCCTGGTCGTCGGCGCCGCCGCCGCCCCCGTCCCGCAGCGCCGTGCGCCGGCCCGCGTGCCCGACTCCAGTCATCGCGCCGGGCGAACCGCTTCCAGGAGGGCCGGGCGGGGCGTCATTTGGTGGCGGCGCTCCAGAACTCCTCCAGCCTCGCCGCCCCCGCCGCCGGATCCTGCAGCAGCCACCAGTGGCCGAGCCCCGGCAGCTCGGCCAGCGTGGCACCGGTCCTGGCCGCGGTCGCGCGGCACAGCTCCAGCCGCACGAACGGGTCGCCGGAGGGCGCCAGGATCAGCCCGGGCGGCGCGATGCCGGTGAACGCCGGGGACCATTCCGCGGCGACGTCCACCGCCGAGCGGTAGAGCGCGAGGATGCTCTCCGCCATGACGTCGTCCATGGCGGCCGCCATCGTCAGAGCGTGCTCACGCGGCACGCCGAACCCCTCGAACGCCTCGGCCTGCCGCTCGACCGGCGCGGAGCGCTGCTGGGTGAAGAACTCCTCCCCGGCGCCGGGCGTCTGCCAGATCCTGGCCAGGTCGTGCCACTGGAAGTCGGGGTGGCCGAGGGTCGCCGCGTCGCTGGCCCAGGTGCGTACGAGCTCGGGGCGGGTGCTGACCAGGCGCACCACCAGGCCGCCGCCCCAGTCGTGCCCGACCAGGTCGATCGGGCCGCCGATGGACTCCAGCTCGCCGGCCAGCCAGCTCACGTACTCCTCCTTCGTGGAGGTGAAGCCGGCCGGCCTGGGGCCGCCGAAGCCGGGCAGCCGGAGCGCGCGCACGTCCTGGCGGTGCAGGGCCGCGCGGAGCGGGTCCCAGACGGCCGGGGTCTCCGGGACGCCGTGAACAAGGACAGCGGTCATGGTGCGCTCCTCCTCAGGGCCCCGCGCGGGCGGGCGACCGGACGTTTCCGTCTCGCCTCGACCGTACGCCGGGTGCGGCCGGCGGGCGACGGATAACGGACTGCGTGCGGGAAGTGGCGTGGCTTAATGTGTCGGACGTGAGAGATGTCCGATTGCTACCCAAAGCGCACCTGCACGTACACCTGGAGAGCACCGTACGCCCGGAGACCGTGCGCGAGCTGGGCGGGCCGCCCGCGCACGACGGGGTGTTCGCGAGCTTCAGGGAGTTCGCCGACCAGCGGGCCCGCGTACGCGATCTGCTGCGCACCCCCGAGCACTTCCGGCGGATCGCGATGGAGCTCTGCGAGGACGAGGCCGCCCAGGGCACCCGGTACGTGGAGGTCACCTTCACCGCCGCCTCTCACGGCGAGCGGCTCGGGGCGCCGGAGATGCCGCTGGAGGCGGTGCTGGACGGGCTGGCCGAGGGCGGGGCCAGGTACGGCATCGAGTGCCGGGTGCTGCTCGACCACTCCAGGCGGCGGTCCCTTGAGCGCCTCTGGCACACGTACAAGCTGGCCGCCCGCTACGACGGCGTGATCGGCTTCGGGCTGGCGGGGGACGAGAGCTACCCGCTGGCGCCGTTCGCCGAGGTGTTCGAGGCGGCCAGGGACACGGAGCTGCACCTGGTGCACCACGCGGGCGAGGCGGCCGGTGCGGCGAGCATCCGCGAGGCGCTGGACCTCGGGCGCACCGAGCGGCTCGGGCATGGCATCCGGGTGCTCGACGACGACGCGCTGGTGGCGGAGGTGCGCGAGCGCGGGATCCCGCTGGAGGTCTGCCCCACCTCCAACGTCCTGCTCGGGCTCGTGCCCTCGCTCGCCGAGCACCCGCTGCCACGGCTGCGGGCGGCGGGGCTGGCGGTCACGATCAACACGGACGGGGAGACGGCGCTGGCCGACGAGTACGTCCGGCTGCGGGAGGTCTTCGGGTACGGCGACGGCGACCTGGCCGAGCTGGCGCGGGCCTCGATCGACGCGTCGTTCGCCCCCGAAGGGCTCAAGGCGGAGCTCAGGACCGGGGTGGACGCGTGGCTCAGGACGCCTGCCGCCGGCTGAACGAGCCCCCGGCGGAGGGCCGGCCACCGGCGCCGTGACCCGGCTGACCGGGCTGGCGGCGTGCGACGGCGGCGAGGTGCCGTTCCGCGTGGTGCGCAAGGAGTTCCGGCCCGTGCGGACCGGGCGGCACGCGCCGTACGCGGACGACCCCCGGCACTGGGCCTACTGGCGGCGCGAGCCGCTGGCCTACGCGTCCGGCCTGCTGCCGTGCGGGCCGGAGCTGGCCGCGCCGCGCTGCCACGGCGTCGTGGACGACGTGGTGTATCTGGCCGACGTCACCGGCTCGCCCGAGTCGCCGGGCCTGGCGGCACGCCGGCTCGGGGCCTGGCAGGCCGGGGCCGCCGTCCCCGACGTGCCGTGGCTGGCCGGGCACCAGCTCGCCCAGCGGCTGGCGGTCAGCGAGTGGACCCCGGTGGCGGCGGATCCGCGGATCGCCGGGCTCTGGCGGCGGCAGGGCGAGCTTCTCGACGCGCTGGCACGCCTGCCGGTCGTCCTGACGCATGGCGGCTTCTCACCGGGGAACCTGCTGGCCTCGGAAGGCACGACCGTGGTGCTCGACTGGGCGACGCTAGGCGCGGGCCCCGTGGGCGCGGACCTGGCCGCGACGGCGCTCGGCACGCTGGTCAGCCCGATGGAGGACTACCTGGCCGGGGCGGCCGGGCGGTTCAGGAGGGAGGACGCCGAGCTGGGCTACCGCGCGACCGTGGCGTTGACGGGGGCGGGCCGGGTGCACTGGATGCTGTCACGCGGTATGCGACTGCCCGAGGGATACGAGGAGTTCGTCCTGTCGCAGACCCCTTGACATGAAGGGATGCTTCGTCAGCGATATTTCGCGATGAGCTCGTCGGCGACCCACCGTGCGACGCCGGCGGGATAGGGCGCCGACAGTCCGAGAACGACGTGCCGGAAGCCGGCGTCGATCGCCTCGCCGATCGCGTCCCGGGTGCTGCCGGGCTGGTCGTAGGAGACGGACAGGTGGATCGAGCGGGTGATCGAGGCGGGGTCGCGGCCGATCTCGGCGCAGTAGCGGTCCAGCAGCGCGCTGCGGCTGACGACGTCGTCGATGTCGCCGCCGGGGATGTTCCACAGGTCGGCGTGCTCCGCGACCACGCGCAGCGTCGCGGACGAGCGTCCGCCGATGAGGATCGGCGGATGGGGGCGCTGGACCGGCTTGGGGTTGCCGAACGCGCCGGTGACCTGCACATAGGTGCCCTGGAAGTCGAACGGCTCGGTCTCGGTCCATAGCCGCCGGATCACCGTGCACGCCTCGGCGAGGCTGCCCACGGCGTGGGCGGTGTCGTGGAAGGGCAGGCCGTGCGCTTCGTACTCGCGCCGGGCCAGGGGCCAGCCGGGCCGGGAGCCGACGCCGATGCCGAAGTCGAGCCGTCCGCCGGAGATGACGTCGACGGTCGTGGCGATCTTGGCCAGCATCGCGGGCGGCCGGATGCGGTTGCTGGTCACCAGCACGCCGAGCCGCAGTCGTCGGGTCTGCGCGGCGAGGGCCGAGAGGAGCGTCCAGCCTTCGTAGGCCGTTCCGTCGGGGTCGCCGAAGATGGGCATGAGGTGGTCGAACAGCCACGCGTGTTCGATCTCCGGGATCGTGTCGGCCTCGCGCCAGACCCGCAGGATGTCCTGGTAGTCGACCTGTGACGGGGCGGTCATGATCCCGAAGCTGGGCCTGGTGGTGTGCGGCATGGGGCGGGTCCTTTCGGTGTCGGTCACGCCGGCTGGGGCGCTGCCCGAGGGATAAACGGAACGCGATTCTGGTACGCGGCGGCCGCCGCTCATCGGGACCGGTGCCCGATGCCGCCACCTGCCCGCCGTCGTATATTGCGAGGGCGTGCGGCGGCGCAGTGGCGGTTTGGTCGTCGGCCGGCGCTCTGGCATCATGGATAAACGGAATCCCGTTCCGACTACGATAGGGAACATGGTTCCGTTTCGCAACTCCGGCAGGCGAAAGGAACATCGCGGTGAACGACGGCGGCGAAGGCGCAGGGCGTGCGGCCCCCCGTAAGCGGGCCGACGCACGGCGCAACGAACGGGCGCTGCTCGACGCCGCCGCGGCCGTCTTCGTGACCTCGGGCGTCGAGGCGCCGGTGCGCGACATCGCGGCCAGGGCGGGCGTCGGGGTGGCCACGATCTACCGCCACTTCCCGACCCGAGCGGATCTGATCATCGCCGTCTACCGGCATCAGGTCGAGGCCTGCGCGGAGGCCGGTCCGGCCCTGCTGGCGAGCCTGGCGAGCCCCTATGACGCGCTGGGGCGATGGATCAACCTGTTCGTCGACTTCCTGGTCACCAAGCACGGGCTCGCCGCCGTGCTCCACTCCGACGAAGCCGGCTTCGACACGCTGCACGCCTACTTCCTCGACCGGCTCGTGCCGGTGTGCGCCCAGCTGCTCGAGGCCACGGCCGCCGCCGGTGAGATCCGCCCCGACGTCCACGCCCTCGAGCTCATGCGCGGCGTCGGGAACCTCTGCATCGGCGCGGACAACGACCCCCGCTACGACGCGCGGCGGCTGGTCGAGTTCCTCATCGCGGGGCTCCGCCGGCCGCGGTAGCGGCGCTCGCTCACCGCGCGCCGCGTGCTGGAGCGGCCGGTACGCGGGATCATGACGCCGGTGGCGAAAAGGGTCGCCACGGGGCGGTGCGGCGGGTGTCAATGGGGTGGTGAAGGCTGCTTACGACGACATCGCCGATTGGTACGAGCACGAGTTCGTGCCCCAGGACACCAGAGACCGGCTGGGCATCAGGCGGGCGCTGCGTGCGCTGCTCGGCCCGGGGCGCGGGCCGTGCCTGGAGATCGGGTGCGGCACGGGCGCCTACGCGGGCCTCGTCCGGGAGCTCGGGCGAACCCCCGTGGGCGTCGACCTGTCCGCCGGGATGCTCCGCTACGCGCGCGAGCGGCTGCCGGTGGCCCGGGCTGACGCGGGGCGGCTGCCCTTCGGGGACGGGAGCCTGCCCGCGGTCGTCTCGGTCATGGTCCACACCGACATGCCCGCCTATCCGGACGTGCTGGGGGAGGTGGCCAGGGTGCTGGCGCCCGGCGGGGTGTTCGTGCACGTCGGGGTGCACCCGTGCTTCGTCGGCGGGTTCGCCGACTGGAGTGACCAGGCGGAGATCGTCATCCGGCCCGGCTACCTCGACCGGCACTGGACCAGGGCGTCATGGACGAATCAGGGGTTGCGGGACAAGGTCGGGGCGAGCCACTGGCCGCTGCACGAGCTGCTCGGCGGCTTCGTGCGGGCCGGGCTCGGGCTGGAGGGGTTCGAGGAGGGCGGGACGCCCGTGCCGCTCACGCTGGCGGTCAAGGCGAGAAAGCGGTGATCCCCCGGCCGGGCCGGATGGATCACGGACCGGTCCCCGGGCCCTGAGGTGGTCGAGGGTTCCCGGGCCGCGAGGTGGTCCAGGCCACGTGACGGCAGGTGCCGCTCTCCCCGGCCCACCACGGACGGGGAGAGCGGCACCGTGATTCAGCCGCGGGCGAGCTGGATCACCGCCGCGCCCAGCGGCTCCAGCGCGACCTCGCCGCTCACCGGACGCCCGGTGAGCAGGTCCGTCCCCTCCCCTCCGACGGGGACGGACGCGCTCAGCTCGCCGCTGTGGTTCAGCAGGAACACGTACTCGTGCGACGCGTCCCCGCGCACCGAGCACTCCACGTGGGCGGGCACGCCCTCGAAACGGCTGCCGACCCCGGCGGCCCCGACCGCCTCCAGCACCACGGAGTCGAACGCGGCCTGCTCAAGCAGCGTGGCCACGTAGACCACGCGCCCCGCGCCGTACCGGTTCTCGACCACGGCGGCCCGCCCTTCGAGCAGGCCGTCGGTGTAGGTGGCCAGCGCGGTCCCGGCCTCCAGGTGCAGGTCGTCGCGCCACCAGGTGGAGGTGGCGGTACGCCCGTCGGCGAAGCGCACGCCGAACTCCTCGTGCGGCCTGGCCGGCCAGTACTCGTCGATCTTGGCGCCGATGAGCTCGCGGAACGCCCCCGGGTAGCCGTCGGGCCGGACCCGGTTGTCGCCGTCCACCACGCCGGAGAAGAACGACATGATCACGGTCCCCCCGTCGCGGGCGAACGCGCGGATCCGCTCGGCCCCCTCGTCGTCGATCAGGTACGCGTTCGGCACGACCAGCACCTTGTACCCGTCCAGCGACGAGCTGTAGGACACGACGTCCACGGGGTAGTGGCGCTCCCACAGCGGCGTGTAGTGCCGCATCACCGTGTCGGTGTAGCTGAAGTCGCTGCGCGGGATGCCGAACGTCTCCTCCAGCCCCCACCAGCCGTTCCAGTCGAACAGCACGGCGATCTCCGCGCGCGAGGTCGTCCCGGCCACCGGCGCGAGCAGCTTCATCTCGCGCCCGAGGTCGGAGATCTCCCTGAACGTGCGCGAGTCCGGGCCCGAGTGCGGCAGCATCGCCGAGTGGAAGCGCTCCTGGCCGCCCCGGCTGGCCCGCCACTGGAAGAACATCACCGAGTCGGCCGCCCGCGAGACCGCCTGCAGCGAGCCGAGCCGCATGCGCCCGGGCTCCTTGACGATGTTGAGCTGCCACTGGCTGACCGCGCTGCTCGACTGCTCCATGAGCATCCACGGCTGCCCGCCCTTGAGCGAGCGGAACAGATCGTAGTTGAACGCCGCGGACACGTGCGAGTCGGCGTCGGCCGGGTTCGGGTAGATGTCGAGCGCGGCCGAGTCCTCCTCGCCCGCCCACTTCCAGTAGTCGGCGTGCCGGAAGAAGCGCATGAAGTTCGTCATGACCGGGATGTCGTCGCGGAAGGAGCGGACGATGTCGCGCTCGGCGACATAGCACTCCAGCAGCGCGTCGGAGCTGAAGCGCTTGAAGTCGAGCCGGCGCGAGGGGTTCATCCAGCTGCGCGGGATGTTCGGCACCTCGATCTGGTCCCAGTCGGTGTAGACCTGGCCCCAGAAACGCGTCGTCCACGCCTCGTTCAGCGCGTCGAGCGAGCCGTATTTACGCCGCAGCCAGCGCCGGAAATTGATCGAGGCGGCCTCGTTGTAGGCCACCGGGCCGTACTCGTTGCTGATGTGCCACATCGCCAGCGCCGGGTGGAAGGAATAGCGCTCGGCCAGCTTGGTGGTGATGTTCGCCGCGTACTCGCGGTAGATGGGCGAGGAGGGGTCGTACTGCAGCCGGTTGCCGAAGCCGAACGGGTGCCCGTCCTCCCTGATCGGGAACACCTCGGGGTGCAGGTGGGTGAGCCAGACGGGCGGCGCCGCGGTCGGGGTGGCCAGGTTGACGCTGATGCCGTTCTCGTGGAGGAGGTCCATGACCTCGTCCATCCAGCCGAACTCGTACTTGCCGGGCTCCGGCTCCAGCGAGGCCCACGCGAAAACGCCGAGCGAGACGGTGTTCACGCCGGCCTCGCGCATGAGCCGGACGTCCTCCCGCCAGACGGCGGGATCCCATTGCTCGGGGTTGTAGTCGCCGCCGAAGGCGAAACCGCCGACGCGGTCGCGGAAATCGTCCATGCGAGTCATTGCACTGCTCCCGTGGTAATGCCGCTGCGCCGGTGCCTCTGCAGGCTGAACAGGAGGAAGGCGAGCGGGACGGTCCCGGCGAAAGGGCCGGTGTTCACAATACGAAGGCGGTCGGGGCCGCCGAGCGAGTCGAGCTTCCCGCGCAGCCGGCGAGGGCGGGGGC
>NZ_VCKX01000382.1 GCF_005889725.1 Nonomuraea zeae | reverse complement strand
GCCCTGGCTCCCGCTGCCACCCTCGCCCCGCCTCCACTCCTGCCCTTGCCCTTGCCTTCGCCCTTGCCCTTGCCCTTGCCTTCGCCCTCGCCCTCGCCCTCGCGCTCGCGTCGGAGAGACGAGCGCCTGACCGCCTGCCTGCTGCCTCCGTAACCTCCCGAAGGCTCTCGGAAGTCTCCGGAGGCTGCCGGCCCCGCCCGGCGGAAGCGTCTGACCCCCTGTACCGGCGCGAGCGCGCCTGGCCGCGCAACCCCATCACCCGCCATGTGCTCTGTTCCGCATGCGCGGGCCACCTCCTACGACGACGATCGGATCCCGCGTGCTCACAGACCTCCGGACGGCCCTGCCATCGCGCCAACGCGCCGCCGTCCTCGCGGATCACCGTGTCTTCGCCGTGCTCCTCGCACTGGCCGCCGCGCTTCGCGTGGTCACGATGCTCGGCTACCGCCCCGCCCAGCTCTACTGGTACGACTCCTTCACCTACCTGGACACCGCCGTCCACCTCGCGCCCTCGGCCACGTTCCACCCGAGCGGCTACCCGCTGCTGCTCAGGGCCCTGTGGCCGGCCCACAGCGTCGAGCTGATCGCGGCGGTCCAGCACGCCATGGGCCTGGCCGTCGCCGTGATGCTCTACGCGGTGCTGCGCCGCAGGTCGCTGCCCGGCTGGGGTGCGGCGCTGGCGACCGTGCCGGGGTTGTTCGACGCCTCGTTCCTGCGGCTGGAGCACGCCGTCCTGTCCGACACCCAGTTCATCTTCCTCATCGTGGCGGGGCTGGCCGTGCTGATGTGGTCACCGGTGCTGTCGGCCCGCGCCGCGGTCGCGGCCGGCCTGCTGTTCGCGCTCGCCGCGCTCACCCGTACGATCGCGCTGCCGCTGCTCCTCCTCGTCCTGCTCGTCCTGGCGGTGCGGCGCGCGGGCCGGCGGCGGCTGGCCGCGCTGGCCCTGGCGGGGACGCTGCCCCTGGCCGCGTACGCCGCCTGGTACGGGCAGCACCACGGCCGGTACGCGCTGAGCGGCGCGGACGGGGTCGCGCTGTGGGCGCGCACGATGACCTTCGCCGACTGCCGGATCGTCCAGCCGCCACCGGAACAGGCCGTGCTCTGCCCCAACGGCACGGTGGTGGACGCCGCCTCCGAATACGTGTGGGCGCCCGGATCCTCGATCAACCTGCTGCCCGGCGACCGGTTCCGGCACAACGACCTCGCCCGCTCGTTCGCGCTCCGCGTGATCGCCGCCCAGCCGCTGGACTATCTGCGCGAGGTCGTACGCGACACCTCCATCGCCTTCTCCTGGACTCCGATCGCCCACCCGGCCCGCGTCACCCCGGCCTTCGGCTTCAGCCGCGGGCACTGGTCGCTGCCCGACCAGCCGCTGATCGGCAAGGTGCGGCAGGAGTACGACCCCGGCATCCGCGCGATGTCGCCGGTCGGGCCGTACGCGGACTTCCTGATCGCCTACCAGTACGTCGCCTACCTGCGCGGACCGCTGCTGGGCGCGATCCTGCTGCTCGGCGCGGCCGCCGCCGTGCGGCGGCCGCGTATCGCGCTGCTGCCGTGGGCGATCGCGATGGGCCTGCTCGTCGCCCCGGTCGCCGTCCTGGACTTCGACCACCGATACGTGCTGCCCGTGATCCCGGTCGCCTGCCTCGCCGCCGCGCTGCTCTTCCCGCCGAGGCCGCCCAGCCCGCCGCGGGCCCCTACCCGTTCAGGACCTGGCGCAGCGTGACGGCGAAGGCGTCGGGGTCGCCCGCCATGCCGAACTCACCGCCGAGGAAGCCGCCGTGGCCGCTGGGGAAGACCACGGGCTCGGTGCCGAGGCGTTCGGCGACCGCCAGGCCCGAGCGGCAGGCCATCTCCCCCTCCGATTCGGCGCCCACGCCGATGACGATGCGGGTCCGCGCCGCGCGCAACGCGTCGAAGTCGTGCTCGTAGTGCGTACAGCTGATGAGGTTCTGCCTGAACAGCACGTCGTCGCGGGAGCCGTCGTCCTCGGTCGGCATCCCGAACTCCGCCGGACTCCGCACGGGCAGTTCGGCGAGGTCGGCCGGGATCTCACCCCGATGGCTGGTGATCGCGATGAACTTCGCCATCGCCGCGCCGAACCCGTCGCGGTCGTACGTCTCGCGCATGTCCACCACCGCGGCCAGCGCCTCCTTCCGGTCCGGGAGAGCCTGGGCGGCCGGGGGCTCGTGCGCCACCAGCGTACGGACCCGCTCCGGGTGGCGGGCCACCAGCGCCAGCCCGTTGACCGCGCCCCCGCTGCTGGCGAAGATGTCCACCGGCCCGCCGCCGAGCGCGGCGATCAGCCGGTCCAGGTCGTCGGCGTGCAGGTCGGGCGTCGACTCGGCGGCGCCGTCGGTCCGCTCGCTGCGCCCGATCCCACGCGGGTCGTAGGTCACCACCGTACGGTCCCCGAAGTGCCCCGCCAGGGTGGCGAAGCCGGTGGCGTCCATCGGCGAGCCGATCATCAGCAGGATCGGCTCGTCGCTCGTTCCGGCCTCCCTGACGTCGTAGTGCAGGATCGCGCCGGGCACTTCGAGGGTGTGGGTCTTGGGCTCGGTCATGTGGTCGCTCCTTCTCGGGATGTTTGCTAGGTAGACCGGCGAGAGCGACAAAACTCATCGGTCATGCCACGTTACGAGCCCTCCCATCTTGCGCCCGTTCAGGCGGCACTTGCGCCGATTCGGGCATCCCCTTTTGCCCCTGTTCAGACATGCTCTCCTACGCCGGCTCAGGCGGCCGTCACGGTGCGCCAGCCGAAGGCGACGGCGCCGGCCAGGAGCACCGCTCCGGACAGCACCCCGCTGACGAGCGGCACCCACGTGACCGCCCCCGCCGAGGCCAGCACGAGCCCGGCGGCGCCGAGCAGGGAGAGGATCACCCCGGGCACGGCGATGCTCCGATCCCGCCACATCGGCGCCAGCACGATGAAGTGCACGCCGACCACGAACGCCACCCACGCCACGTTGGCCTGCTCGGGGCTGCCCAGGGCGGACAGCAGCCGGACCCCGCCGAACAGCAGGATCGCCTCGGCGGCCACGACGATCAGGTAGCCCTTGCCGAACATGTTCGGCCGCGCGCCCTCGGCAGGCCGCGCGCCCTCGGCGGGCCGCCCCCTCCGCGCGGTGACGAACCACATGGCGATGACGCTCGCCGCCCCGAGGCCGGCGGCGATCCGCAGGAGGTTCACGGTCAGGCCGTTCAGCGGGCTCTGGGCGTTGACGATGACGAACACCGCGCCGAAGATCGCGCCGATCAGCAATCCAGTCATTCGTTGCATGACAGCATTTAATGGCACGGGACGGTCCGCGCGCATGGGTGCTGGGGCGAGAACGAGGTCGGCCCAGCCCTACCTCACCGAGGGCGAGAGCGAGGTCGGACGGCCTTACCTCACGGTGCCGCGCAGGTAGGCGAGCACCGCCAGCACCCGCCGGTTGTCATCCGCCGTCGCGGGCAGCTCCAGCTTGCCGAACACGCTGGCCACATGCTTGCCGACGGCCGCCTCCGTGATCGACAGGGCGCGGGCGACGGCGAGGTTGGACCGTCCTTCCGCGATCAGCGCGAGCACCTCTCGCTCGCGCGCCGAGAGCCGGTGGATCGGCTCGGTGACCTCCCTGGCCCTGGCCCAGGTCTGCTCGAACAGGTCGATGAACGTGGTGATCAGGCTCTGCTGCCTGATCACCAGGGCGCCGGGCGCGTACGCGACGGGCGTGACCCGGAGAAAGGCCACCGTCCGGTCGAAGACGAGCAGCTGCTGGATCGGCTCGTCGACGACCCGGTGCAGGTCACCGGCCGCGTGCAGCTCCCTGATCCGGGCCGCCTTGGCCGGGTCGTCGAGCATGCTCGCATGGATGATCGTACGCATCGCCAGGCCGTCCCGGAGCGCGTCGAGCACCCTGCGCCGGCTCTTCTGCTCGTCACGGGCCTTCTCCGTCGAACCCACCGGATGCATGGCGCGCAGCTCGCGAGCCGAGCCGGCGGCCTGCGCGATCTGGCGGCGGACGAGCTCGTTGTCCTCCAGCCGCTCAACGTCCACGGGGATGCCGCGCAGCTCGCCCACAACCTCTTCCAGCCGGTGGGCGAGCTGGGCCAACGACAGGCTCTCGTCCACACGCCTCCTTCGCCGATCAGGTCCCCACCCAGTTTCCCAGGCCGGCGAAGGTGCGGAGACTGCGGGCACGTAGTCCGGAGCCGGCCGGCCAGGCCGTGCTCGGCGAAGTGCCGCGCGAACTCGGCCGCAGTGACGGTTGGGTGGCGTACGCGGCGTCGCGGGAAGCGCCGGCCGGCGGGATGCCTGGCGGGGTCGCGTGCCGCGATAAAAGAGAGCCCGGAGCCCGCCATCCTCATCTGCGTTTAAGGATGACCGTCTAGGTTGGCGGCCGTGCTGGTGCAAGAGGAAGCGAAGACGGCGCGGCCGGTGCGGCGGCGCCGCCGGGTGTGGGCCGGGCGCCTGGTCGTCGGGGTGGCCGGGCTGTTGGCGCTGGGGACGGCGATGCGGGTCGGCGGGCTGGAACAAGGCGTGTTCCTGGTGCCGATGGTCGCCTTCACGCCTTATTTCGCGATCGCGGCGCTGATCGTGCTGGCGATCACGGTCGCGATGCGGCATCGGGTGGCGATCGCGATCATGCTGGCGGTGTGCGTCTGCCTCGCCTGGTGCGTGCTGCCCCGCGCAATAGGCAGCACCGCCCCCGCCGCATCGGCGGGGTCACCGGCCGGCGACGGCCGGCTCTCAGGAGCGTCTGCCGCCACGCTCCCCACGGCGGCGTCCGCCGCCAGCGGACAGAACGCGGAGACCTCCGCCGTTGGTGGGCAGGTCGCGGAGGCGCCGACCGCCGCTGGGGCGCGGAGCCTGCGGATGCTGACCGCCAATCTCAACGGTGGGCGTGGGGACGCGACGGTCATCGTCGACCTGGTGCGCAGGTTGAACATCGACGTATTCAGCGTGCAGGAGCTGACGTGGTCGGCCCGTGATCGGCTGGCGGCGGCCGGGCTGGCGACGCTGCTGCCGTACCAGATCAGCGAGCCGGAGTTCCGCGGCCCTGAGGGCAGCGGTGTGTACGCCCGCTATCCCCTGAGCGTGAAAACCGGGTTGTTCCAGCCGGTCGGGCACCACATGCCGGTGGCCGAGGTCGCCGTGCCCGGCGGGTCGGCCGTGGAGGTCGTGGTGGTGCACCCGGTCGCGCCTGTGCCCTCGACGGTGCCGGAGTGGGAGGCCGGGATCGCCACGCTGCCGCCCGCACCCGCTACGGGGCCGCCGCGGATCCTCGCGGGCGACTTCAACGCGACCCTCGATCACGCCGTCTTCCGGCAGCTGCTGTCCACCGGTTACACGGACGCGGCGGCGGCCACCGGGGAGGGGCTCGTGCCGACCTGGCCGAAAGGGCGTGGGCTGCCGCCGCTGGTGGCCATCGACCACGTGCTGACCGACACCCGGGCCTGGGCAGTGGACGTACAGGTGCACGACCTGCCGGGGTCCGACCATCGCGCGCTCTTCGCCGACCTGCGAGTCCAGCCGTAGAGCCCGTCCCGTTCGAACGGCCCTCGCGATCCGTCCTTGCGATCTGTGCTCGCGATCGGCGCGGACGAGCGACCTGAACGAGCAGTGCGGACGAGCGGCCCGGACGAGCGGGGCGCTTGATGGACTCGGATGAGCGGCACCGTCCGGCTCAAGGGCGTGACGCGCTGTCCGGCGTAGGGGCGTGTGGGGCGGTCAGAGGTAAGGGCCGGCGTCGGGGCCGGCCGAGGGCGGGGGCGGCCCTTGCAGGTCGGGGCGGACGGCCTGGAGGCTCAGCCCGGTCCGGATCCCCTGGAAGATGCCGTCGAGCCACCCGACCAGTTGGGCGTGCACGATCCGGATCTCCGTCTGGCTGAGCGGGCTGGACGGCGGCGGCAGGAGGCGGGCGAGCTCGTCCCGGAGCTCGGGCGCCACCGCCTCCGCGATCTCCTCCACCGCCCGCGCGTGAATGCGCCCCAGCTGAACGCGGGCATGCTCGTCGAGAGGCAGCCCTCGAGCCTCGTCGAGGAGCGAGCGGGCCATGGCGGTCACCCGCAGCAGCCTGGCGGGCTCCCTGATGCGTTCGACCTCGGTTTCCATCGTCGGGTTCGGAGATTCGGGCTGGACGTCGTCATCGTCGTCGAATCTGTCCGGCCGGTTCGGACCGGGTGTTGCGGTCATGTCAGCGTCCCCGTGGTTGCCGAGCGCTCGAAAGCGCGGTCACGAGGGACCCTGCCCCGTATATCCGCACCTCACGCCCCACGTCAGGTACAGCGGCGTCCTCGCGCGAGCCCGGCTGCCGAGGCGCGGGAAGCCATGATCAGCGGGCAAACCTGTCCCTGGCCAAGGATTGTGAGCGATGCGGCAAAGGTACGCCCTGGTGGGCGGCGGGCCTGCCGGGGGACTTCTGCCGACGAACTTAGACTCACGCCGATGAATCCATCGATAACACCGCGAGGGTGTCTGGTGTCGGCTGGTTTCGCGGTGGTGCGGCTCCGCACCTTCCCGACTGCGCGCTGACCCCGTACGCCGCGCTGTCCCCCGTTTCGGGCGGGTTCCGATGCACGCCCTGTCCGGTCGTTCATGGTCGTTTGCTGGTGGCTCGGGAACGCGGTTCCCGCGTCCATCTCCGGCGGATTCACGAGTACGGCTTCTTGTCCACGTACCTATTCAGATGGGATTGATCCGAGCATGAGCGGCGAGCAGCGGAAGCTCGAGCTGACCGGGCCGCAGATCGTGGGAAGCGCCCTGGCCGCGGTGACCGCCGCGGTCGCGGCCTCCTACCTCGGCGTGTCGGGCACCGTCATCGGTGCCGCGCTGATGAGCGCCGGCACCACGGCGGGCACCGCCGTCTACTCGCACTATCTGAAACGCACCGGCGACAAGGTCAAGCAGCACACGGTGAGCGCCCGGCGCGGGCAGGTCGCCGCGGGCGAGTCGCGCGGCGGGACGTCCACGCTGGTCGAGAGGCCGGCCGCGGCGCGGCGCGGGAGGCTGCCGTGGGCGCGGGTGAGTGCCGTGGCCGCGCTGGTGTTCGCCGTGAGCATGGGGAGCATCCTTGCCTACCAGGGCGTGGCCGGCCGTACCGTGGCCGACCAGATCGCCGGCAAGCCCGAGAAGAAGGCCGAACGAGAGCGGCCCCTGATCAGGCGGGACAAGCAGCCGGAGCATCTCGTACGCATGCCGCCGACGCAGCCGGTCGCGACTCCGTCCGCGAAGGCGTCCCCCAGCCCGGCCGGCACCCCGACGGTGACGACGGCACCGACCGGCGCACCGGCGGCGACGCCCGCACCGGCGAGCACGGCCACGGTCTCCGGCTCTCCTTCGCCCGAGCCGAGCCTGAGCCAGCCCGAGGTGAGCGCCGGGGCCTCGCCGCCCGCCGCCGTTCCTCCCCCGTGGGCGGACGAGCCGGAGGAGTCGAGGGAGGACGTCGCACCGGCCGACCGGCACCTGACACGTTGACGCCCGCGCCTCCCGCGCCGAACGCGCCACGCCCTTGGCCCGCACGGGGCGGGGGCGTCGCGGGCTGCGAAGGGTCGATGGTCGCGCGCAGGGGTCGGGCGGGCTCGCTCATCAGAAGTCTGCGTCAGCGATGAGCTCCCCCAGCGCCGGTGCGGCCGTGGCCATCTCGTCGTTGTCCCGGTGGGCGGCAAAGGCGTCGGCGTCGAGCTCGGACCCAGAACTGGTCAGGGTCGTCCCCGGACCGGTGCAGAACCTGGATCAGCGTGCCCGGCTCCTCCTCGACCTGCTCGAACAGGGGCCGCAGCGCCGCGATCAGCTTCTCGCCCTTGCCGTGCTGGGCCTTGACCCGCGACAGCAACGCGACCTTCGCCGTCCGAACGCTCCCCTCGCCAGAAGAACCCGGCTCAGCCCAGGTCGGCCACGCGGCGGACGGCGGGGGCGACGTCGCGCTCGATCCACTCGGCCACGGCCCCTGTGGGTGGCCGCAGGATCACGGTGTCGACGCCGAGCTTGGCGTATTCGGTCACGTCCTCGGTGAAGACCTTGAGGTCGTCCTCGGTCAGCACGTCGCCCAGGTAGAGCACCGTCTTGCGGATGCGGGCGTAGTCGCGCCCCGCCTCGTCGCAGTGGGCGCGCAGCACGTCGAGCTTGTGCGCCAGCTCCGCGTGGGAGGGGCCGATGAAGTTGCACGCGTCGCCGTAGCGGGCCACCAGCCGCAGCGTCTTGCGCTCGCCACCGCCGCCGATCATGATCTCCGGGTACGGGGTGCTCACCGGGCCCGGTACGCACCGGGTCTCGGCGAGGCGGTAGTGGGCGCCCTCGAAGGGCCCGTCGTCAGCGGGGTCCCACATCTGCCGGCAGATGCGCAGCGTCTCCTCCAGCCGCTCGAAGCGCTCGGCGAGCGGCGGGAAGGGCACGCCGAGCCCGTGGTGCTCGCGGTCGTACCAGGCCGCCCCGAGGCCCAGCGTGGCCCGGCCGCCGGACAGGACGTCCAGCGTGGTCACGATCTTCGCCAGCAGGCCCGGGTGGCGATAGGTCACGCCGGTGACGAGCACGCCGAGCCGTACGGTCGAGGTGTGGGCGGCCAGATAGCCCAGGGCGGTGTAGCACTCCAGCATCGGCTCCTCGGGGCCGCCGACGTGCTCCATCTGGAAGTAGTGGTCCATGACCGACAGCCAGCTCACGCCCGCCGCTTCAGCCGCCGCACCGGCAGCGGCCAGCTCCAGCCCGAGCACATCCGTACCCTGGGGGTGATCGAACCGCATCATGTGGACGCCGAGCTTCATGCCGGCCTCCTTCCGCCATGAGACCTACACCGGTCGAGTGGCCGGTTGAGACGACACTAAGACCTTGAGCGCGCTCTAGGTCAACTCCCTTGCCGGCTCAGCGCGGCGCTCCCCCAGCCCGCGCCGAGCCGGTCGGGAACGCCCGGCCGGCGCCAAGCTCAACCCCGTGAAGTCCAGGCAGGCGAACCGTTCAACCCCCGTGAGGTCCAGGCAGGCGAACCGCTCAACCCCCGCGAGGTCCAGGCAGGCGAACCGCTCAACCCCCGCGAGGTCCAGGCAGGCGAACCGCTCAACCTCCGTGAGGTCCAGGCGGGTGAGCCGCTCAGGCCGGTGGGGTCCAAGCCGGTGAGCGGCCGAGCATCGCCACCACCCGGTCCAGCGCCGTTGCCCCGTCGCCCGCCGCCACCCCGGTCAGGAACGCCCGGCCTGGGCCGCGGGTCCCCGGCGTGTCGGGCACCTGCGCGGTCAGCGGCAATGCCGCCTCAGCCAGGTCGGCGTCCACGTTGGGCGGCACGCCGAGCGTCTTGGCGAAGTCCCAGCCGTGCACCACGCAGTCGATGAAGTGGAAGCCGATCGCCTGTGCCGCGGGGAAAGGACCGCCGTCGCGAACCTCGGGCAGGTGGAAGGGCCGCTCCAGCACCCCGTCGGCGGCGAAGGCGTCGATCACGGCCTGGACCGAGGCCGTGTGCTCGGCCACCGGGTCGTCGCCGAGCGGTCTCGGCTGCCACATCTCCAGCTCCGACCGCTCGCCGGTGGCGGCGAAGGCGAAGCCGTGGTTCTGGACGATCTGGTGTTCCAGCAGGTCGCGCAACGCCCAGCCGGCGCAGGGCGTGGGCCGGTCCAGGTCGGCGGGCTTGATCGTGGCCACCAGGTCGGCGGTGGCCTGCACGGACCGCCTGCTCAGTTCGATGAGATCGGGCATGGCATCGTCCTGTCGTACTCGGGAGTCCATTGATCGAACTGACAGACGATAACGGACCTCCAGCGAGTCGCAGCACGCGGGATCCCGTTGAAGCGCAGTCGTCGCTCAAGGTCGGCGCCGCGTCCCCCGCCCTGCGCCAACCGGATGAGCGTGGCTTCGTCGGGCTGGGAGATGATGGGCCGCCGCCCATGGCGCGCTCTGTGCCCGTGCCACGCCAGGGCGTCCCTCGTCGCCTGGATCGCGCCTCGACCAGGTGCCGGTCACTGTGGGTGGCGACCCTGGGTAGGGCGGGGCGAGCGGTGCTCGCGAAGAGCGTGCCCGCCCGACCTCCGCGCGCCGCCGTCAACCGGCCGCAGGCCGCCTGCACCCGCTCGGCGCGGGCGGAGGGCGTCGTAGATGGACGGGCGTCGTAGATGGGCGGACGCGAGCGATCAGCGCGGGCGACCGCCGAGGGGCGAGCCAACCCCGTGGCCGTCCCGAACGGCCAACCCGGACAGCCAACCCGGGACAGCCAACCCGGACTGTCTCTTCTACACATCTCC
>NZ_VCKX01000381.1 GCF_005889725.1 Nonomuraea zeae | reverse complement strand
GGGAGGTGGTGGAGGAGCAGATGGCCGCGGCCGGTGAGGAGGCCGTCCAAGGTCGCTTCCGCGATCACGTGGTTGACGTGGACCAGGTAGTCCTCGATTGGCAGCCCGGTGACGGGGACGTCGAGGCGGGCCACGGCGTTCCCGTTCCCCAGGGGGACCTCCTGGGTGAGGGGGGCGGTGAGGCCGCGGGGGCCGCGGAGCGGGCGCAGCAGACGGCGGAGTCCTTCGCGGGACGTCAGCGGGGCGGGGGCGTACCAGGCGATGGAGCCGTCGGGGGAGACGTGGTCGAAGGGGTGACGATCGGCGAGGTTGCGGGGGTCGCCGGCGAGGAAGATCGTGCGGGTGAAGGCGGCGTACCAGGGGCGGCTCCGCGAATCGGGGAGGGCGGCGGCGAAGTGGTACGCGGCGGCAGCGAACGTGGCGGGGTCGAACGCGCGCAGGACCGCGATCACGCCGATGTCCCGCGTCGTGCGCGGGTAGGTGGGCTGGGCAGCGCGGACGCGGGCGAGTCTCGCTTCGAGGTGAGCGCGCAAGGTCCGCTGCTCCAGAGCGTCCGGTGGAGCCGAGGGGATCATGGGCCGGCCTTCCGGAGCGGGGAGCGGCTTCGGGCATCTGGGTCAGTGAGCGGCATGGGGTGGTTTCCGGGGTCATAGGCCGGCGAGTTCGGCTACTTCGGCGGCGATGTCGTGGGGTGGGCGGTGGTCGGCGCGAACCCGGTGTACGCGGACCGAGGCGCAGGTCTGGAGGGCCTGGTCGTAGCCGGCCCAGATCAAGGGGAGCAGGTCGGCGCGTTCGTGGGGTTCCGGGCGGCGGTCACGGGTGCTCAACCGGCGGGTGGCCTCGGCGATGTCGATGTCGAGCAGGATCGCCACGTCGGGCGGCGTCACCGCGAAACGGGTGGCGAGCTCGGTCACCAGGGCCTCGGGGGGCAGAGCGAGCAGGCCGATCAGCTCCTCGCCCAGGGTGTCGAGTCGCGGCGCCCGTCCTCCCCGATGGCGGGCGAGGGTCTGGCACCACGCGAGGGCCGCCCGGACGGAAGGAGCGGGCATGCGCGTGAGCTGTTGCCGCAGGACGGCGGGGCGGCCCGGTTCGATGACCGCACCGATGGCCCGGCGGTAGAGCGGCAGGTAGGTGAGCGTGTCGATGAGCGGGTGCCGCTCGGTGATGATCGCTCCGGTCTGCCGGCCGGTGAAGAAGCGCTCCGCCACGCTGTACGTGCACATCTGCAGGTAGAGGATGGCGAGCTTCAGGTCGGGACTGCCGAGGCGGTCGGCCTCCGTGGACAGGATGTCGAGGTGCCGGGACAACTCCCTGAGGGGGCCGCCAGGATTTTCGTGGGGGCGCAGGCACGACAGGACGACATGAGGGCGGGCCGCGGGGGAGCGCCGGGCGAGCAGGCGGGCACAGGTGCTCTTACCGGATCCGTCGATGCCGAGCAGGGCCACCCGTACCGGTGCGGCGGGCATCGCGTCCGGGCCGGCCGGTGGCGCGGTTCGTACGGGGTCAGGCATCGGGGCACTCCATGGCGGCGTCCTCGATGGCGATCAGGCGCAGTGTCGTGGCCATGACACGGCCCAGGAACGGCAGCTCCCGTTGGGTGTGCACCATGACGTACACGAGCAGCCTGGTCACCGCGAAGTCCCACAGCGCCAGGCGATAACCCTCGCGCCACTCCTCCGGCTTGCCCAGGTGGCCCACGGCCTGCCGGTGCAGGTCGAGGAACTCCGTGACCCGCGACTCGCCGGCGTCCGGTGGCAGCACGAAGGCCAGCAGCTCGGCCAGGTCCCGCTGCGGGACGTGCAACGTCGCCAGCTCCCAGTCGTAGGCGACCAGGCGAAAGGCGGATGAGTGCGGGGCGGGGGAGCGCAGGGCGATGTTGCGAAGGTTGAAGTCGTTGTGGACCAAGGTGCGGGGCATGGACTCCAGCCGCCCCCACCACCGCGGGATCTCCTCGACGATCCGGCGGAGCCGGCGGGCCGAGGCGGCGTCCACCAGCTCCGGGTACTCGGTCGCGGCGTGCTCCAGCAACGCGCCCCACAACTCCCGCATGGCCGTCATCCGCTCCGCGCTCTGCACCGGTCCCAGCCAGGCGCGCAGCTCGTCGTGACGGCCGAGGAAGGCCGCGTGCACGCCCGCGATCCCGCGTACGGCCGCGGCCAGGTGCTCCGGGAGCCACTGCTCCGGCGTGTCGGCGCTGTCCAGGTGCAGTACGCCGGGCCCGAGGCGTTCCATGGCGATGACGTACGCCTCCCGCCCCGCGTCCTCGTGCACCCCGTACGTACGCGGCAGCACAGCCCGCAACGCCGGCTCCGCGTGGCGGTACACGGCGAGCTCGCGGGTGTGGAGGCCGGTGAAGCCCGTCCAGTCGCGCCAGCGCGGGTACAGGTCGGCCACCCGCCCCCCGCACAGCGACGCGAGCTTGGCGGCCTCGATGATCACTTCCTGGTCGAGGGGTTTGACCTTGAGCAGCAGGTCCGTCAACCCGTCACCGTCGTCCCGCCGCCAGGCCACGCGGACGGGGAAGATGCCCGTGGTCTTTCGGCGGTCGGCGCGGGCGGTGAGCTCGGTGATGAGGCTCGATCCCGGCGCGTGGTCGATCCAGGTGACACCGGTGACCTCCAGGCCGGGCGCGTCCATGGCCTGGGCCAGCATGGGCCGCAGCATGGGGGCGCCGAGGTCGTCGCGGCTGAGCCAGTCAACCCGCCGGCCGCGGCCGAGCCGTTCGTGCGCGTCGGCGAACTGGCCCCCGGCCACGGCCGCCATCGTGGACAGGTTGAGCGCGAGGGCGAACCCGCAGATGATCTCCGCGAAGCGGGCGGCGTGGCCTTCGCCCCGGCAGCCGAGCACGTCCAGGTAGTCGCTCTGACGCACCAGCCTGGTGCCGCCCCCGACCACCCCGGTGACCAGGCTCGGCAGGACCAGCGTGGCCCGCACGTCGCCCTCGGACACGTCCACGGAGAACAGGCCGGTGCCGGACTCGTACACGCTGGCGATGTCCTGCCCGGTCGCGACGAAGATGGCCGCGATGACGTTCGCCGCGTCGATGTCGTGCCCCGCCATGCCGGCCTGCTGGCCGGCGAGCACGCTGTGCCGGTAGAGCCGGTCGATCGCGTCCGGCGTGCTCTTGAGCACGCGGCGCACGGTCGTGCGGTCCAGCACGCATTCGGCCGCGACCCGGGTGCCGCGCCCGGAGATCATGTTCAGGTGGGTGAACTTCTTGTCGCCGCTCAGGTTCGCCTCGATCGCGAACCAGGTCGGCGCGAGCCCCGGCATGGTGGCCAGCCGGTCGTTGATCCACCGGCAGGCCCGCCAGGTGGCGGCGGTGGTCATGTTCTGTCCGCCCGCGTCGGCGGTCTCGTACACGAACCGCACGTGTACCGCCCTGCCGAGCTGTACCGGATCGACCGCCGTCAGCCGCGAGTGCGCGGACACCTCCGCCACCCGCCGGTCCAGCTCGTCCTTGCACGTCACGATCCAGCGGGCGAACTCGGCCGCCGCCCCCAGCCCCGCGAACTCGAACACGGGCGCCCGCGTCATCCGCTGCGCGATGACCTGGCTCGTCACCCCGCCCGCCAGCGTGATCGCCTTGGCGCCGCGCGCGACCGAGGCGACCAGGGCGCCCTCGGTGGTGGCCAGCGGCGCCGTCACCATGCCCTGCGCGTGGCGGCCGGTGAACAACATCGGCCCGGCCAGGCCGACGGGGACGTCCACGACGCCGACGAAGTTCTCCAGGTTGCCCGGCAGCGAGCGCGGGTCGATGGTCGACTGCTCCAGGGAGCGCAGCGAGGCGTTCGTGGTCGTCCGCAGCCAGGCGAGCAGGTCCTGCCGGGCCCGCTCGGTGTACTGGCCGCGGCCGGGCATGCTGGGGTACGACGTCTCCCGCAGCGAGGGCTCCACGGTGTCGGTCAACGTTCTGCCTCCGTACCTGAGAGGACACGTGTCCACGCGCCCGGATCGTCGCGGAACACCCGGTCCTTGACCCTGGTGGGCCGCTCGCCGTCCTCCACCCGGCGCCGCCACTCCCGCCAGAACGCCTCCACCGGCACCGCGTGCACCAGCGGCTCGGCCAGGGCGCCCGACCGGCGGGCGGCGGCGTACCCGGGCGCCTCACGGCACAGTTCCTCGTCGAGCGCGGCGGTGAAGGCCCGCGTCCGCGGCGGCGGGGTGGCGAAGGCGACGGCCGCCTCGTGGCGGGACGCATCGGTGCCGGCCCGGTACATCACCTGGCGGACGGCCAGGCCGGTCGCGTCGCCGGCCGCCGCAACCGCCCGCAGCACGTGCGACTCGCGGACCCGCTCGCCCGCCACGGAGACCAGGCCGTCGCGGCACGAGTACTCCACCACCGGCGTCGCCCCGACGAACCCCACCACCTTCACGATGTCGCGCACCGCGCACCGGTGAAGGCCGCCGACGTGCGACACCACGACGTGGTACTCCTGGCCTTGCTGCAGCTCGTGCGGCTCCAGGGTGTCGCTCCACGGCTCGATCCGCTCGTCGGCCGGGATGAACTCGTACAGGCAGCCGGACACCATCAGCGCCCCGCCCGACGCGCGGCCGGACAGGGGAACGGCCAGCGGCCCCTCCGACGACCCGATCGGCGCGGGACGGATATGCAGGTCGGCGCCGTACTCCTCGCGCAGGCCCGGCAGGTACAGCCTGGACACGTAGGTGTTCCAGGTCAGGAGGAGTTCCAGGCGCGGCCACACATCGGCGGGGCGCAGCGTGCCACGCCGGGCGGCGGCCCGCTCCAGGCCGGCCGCCCGGCCGGGGTCGGGTGGCCGGATCGCCAGGCCGCCCACCGTCCCGTCCCTGATCTCCCGCACCATGCGGGGCCACCAGTGGGCAAGCTGGTGCGGCAGCGCGGCCGCGATCGCCGGGTTGACCGCGATGATCCCCCGTACGTCGTGCTCGGCGGCCATCCGGAGCCGCAGGTAGCAGCGCTCCCACGGGCCGGCGCCGGCCAGCTCGTCCGGCAGGCGGCTCCAGGGGGCCCGGTTACCGAGCCCGACGGCGAGGTCCTCGCCCGCCTTGGCGAAGTCGAGCTGGCTGGGGCCGATGTGCGGCCGGCCGCCGAGCGTCGCGGCCGCCGGCGAATGCGGGTCCTGCCACAGGTTGAGCACGGCGTCGTCGCGGGTGGGCAGATCGGGATGGTGCCGTACGAGCTGCGCGAAGCCCGCGAAGTAGAACGGCAGGAAGCAGCGGCGCAGGAACCCGGCCGTCACCGGGATGCTCTTCTCCCCGCCCGTCGTGCCGCTGCTGGCGAAGAACGCCGTGGGCTCCTCGCTCGTCAGCACCCCGCGCTCCCCGGCGTGCACCCGCTCCAGCCACGGCCGGAACTCCTCGTGCCCGCGGATCGGCGTCGCCCGCCGGTACCCGGCCGCGTCGCGCACCCCGGCAAGGCCGTGCTCCCGGCCGAAGGCGGTGTCCCCGTTCGTGGCGAGGATCTCGGCCAGCACCGCGGCCTGGGCGGCGCGCGGGTCGTCCAGCGAGGCCAGGGCCTTGCCGCTCTCCAGCAGCACCCGCCGCCGGTACGCCTCGGCACGTTCGGCGGCGGAGGCGAAGGTACGGTCGGTGGTCATGGCCCTCCCGGTCGTGGACTGTCGGTGTCGGTCGTCGGTCGTCGGTCGTCGGTGGTCGGTCATCGGTGTCGGTCGTCGGTCATCGGTCGTCGGCGAGTGTCACAGGTACACGTGGTCGAGCAGGGCGGCCGGCGCGCGCCGCGCGAACAGGCCGTCGGTCAGGCGGTACGGATCCACCCACCCGGCGGGCGTGGCGAACCCCCGCAGGTACGCGGGGAGGTCGCCCGTAGCACCGGCCGCACCGGCCTCGCCCAGCATCCGGCCGGCCCGCGACAGGGCGCGGCGCAGCAGGTCCGGGCGGAACGGCTCGGAGGCGGTGCGCTTGAGCATCGCGATGAAGTACAGGCGCATCCCGAGGCGGTAGACGGGCGGGTCGAACTCCCGCAGGCACAGCTCGGCGAGCCGGCCCAGGGAGTGGCCGTCCCAGCCGCCGTGCCGGCTGGAGCGTACGACGCCACCGATCGGCACCCGCCCCAGCGGCAGCCGCGACGGCCGGGCGCCCAGCTCGGCCAGCACGCGCGCCAGCAGCGCGTAGTCGTGGGCCAGGTCGTCGTCGTAGACGAGCAGCACCTCGTCGCCCGCGGCCAGGCGGGGGATCAGGTCCCGCAGGATCACCAGCAGGTAGTTGGCGTGCGCGTCCACGCCGATCACCGGGCGCAGCGGCATGCCCCAGCGGGTCCCGTCCAGGTACGCGGGCCCGCCGTGGCGGCGGTGGTCCACGCACAGGTGCCGCCGCGCCAGCAGCTCGACGGTCTCGTCGATCGAGGCCACGGTCGGCCGGTCCGCGGTCAGGCCGGGGTCGTGCACGCCGAGCAGGTCGAGCTGCCGCTTCCAGTCGCGGGTGGCCGCCCGCGTGGCCGGGTGGACCCAGCCCTCCCGCTCGACGCGCTCGGTGTAGTGGCGCAGGCGGTCCATGGGGCGGATGTCGCCCGAGGCGTGGCAGCGTACGTACAGGTGGCCGAGGTCGTCGGGGGACAGCGCGGCGAAGTCGAGCCCCGGATGGCGGCGGTCCAGGTAGTCCCAGAACTGGATGGTCTGCCCCGTCAGGTTCGCGGCGCGCGGGTTCCAGTAGTACTCCAGGTCGCGTACCAGCCGCGTGCCCCGGAAGAGCGTGTCCACCCAGAGGAAGCCCTTGACGTGCGTGGGCAGCAGGGGTTTGGTGGCGGTGATGGTGACGGGCGCGAGCAGCAGCCGCCGGGCAGGACCACGCACGTACGCTCCCCTCGGATCCGGGCGGTCAGCGCTGCCGCCAGCCCTGGTTGTGCAGCGCCTTGCGCAGCGTCGCCGCCAGGCCGGGCAGGACGCTGATGTGGACGAGCCCGGCGGGCTGCCCGGTGGCGTGCTCGATGCGGACGTCCTCGATGTTGACGCCGGCCTGGTCGGCGTCGGAGAACAGGCGGGCCAGCTCGCCCGGCTGGTCCCCGATGACGGCGGTGACCGTCTCGAAGCGCTCCGGCCGGGTGTCGTGCTTGCCGGAGATGCGGGCGCGGCCCGTACGGCCCCTGCGCAACACGTCCTCGACGACGGCCAGCCCGTCCGCGCGTTCCGGGCCGTCGCCGGCGAGCCCGCGCAGGGCCGTCACCATCCGCCCCAGGTCGGTGCCCAGCTCCTCCAGAAGGTCGGCCACGACCTTGGCGTTGGCGCCCAGGATGTCCATCCAGAGCCCCGGATCGGCCTCCGCGATGCGGGTCAGGTCCCGCAGGCCGGGGCCGGCCAGGCTCACCTCGCGTTCCTCCGCGTGCTCCAGGCGCTGGGCGACCAGGCTCGCCACGACGTGCGGCGCGTGCGAGACCAGCGCCACCGCCCGGTCGTGCGCGACGGCCTCCATGACCACCGGCACCGCGTCGCACAACGCCACCAGCTCCAGCGCCGTGTTGAGCGTCTCGGTGCCGGTGTCGGGCGTCGGCGTGAGCGCCCACATCCGGCCCTCGAACAGGTCGGCCCTGGCCTTGAGCGGGCCGCTGTGCGCCGCGCCCGCCATCGGATGGCCGCCGATGTACGACGAGGTGTCGCAGCCCAGGGCGACGGCCTCCCGCTGCGCCTCCGCCTTGACGCTGGCCACGTCCGTGTGGTGCGCGGCCACGCCCTCCGCCTGCAGCCCGGCCAGCACTCTGGCGACGTGGGGCGGCGGCACCGCCACGACCGCCAGGTCCACCGCCCCCGACGGCGGCCGGGCGGTCCCGGCGCCGAGCGACGCCGCCGTCCGTACCGCCTCCGGGTCCGCGTCCCGCAGGTGCACGGTCACGGCGTGCGCGCGCAGCGCCAGCGCCACCGAGGTGCCCACCAGCCCCGTACCGATCACCAAAGCCGAATGCATAACGGCAGCGCCCATCCCGTCCGACGAAGCGGGCTCCGAGCGCCCGGTAGATCCCGGACCATAGACGTTCGGCGCCGCCGTGATCCACCGTGCACGGGTCTTGCGGAAAACGCGTACGGAATGACGTCCTTAATATTTCGCGGCCGCCGTGTTCAACTGCCGCGCCGCCGCACTTGAACAAAAGTGTTCAACGGGCCGGCACCTTGCCGCCGAATGTCCCGCCGGGTCATTCTTCCCTTCGCCGGCGCCTCAAATGCGAACCCGGTCACCGGTAGTCGTCCATTTCTTCACGGTCCGCCGCAGTGCCATGCGCAACAACCCGTGTGCCCCGGGCCGGTTCCTGTTGTCAGTTCACCTCGAGGGGAGCGCGCAGATGGCTGATGAGCAGTTGTTTCTGCGGTCGAAGGTCATCGTCGAACCACTAGTGGACAGGTTCTTCGCCTGGCCGCACACGATCGCGCCGGTGCAGGCGGCGATGAACCTCGCCCGGCTCCAGGTGCCGTTGCTGGAGTCGTACCTGCAGTCGCCGCAGGTCCACGTGGCGGCCAGCAACAACCCGGAGCTGCGCGGCGGCTACTTCATCAACATCCCCGAGTCGCGCGCCGACGAGGTACGCGACCTGCTGGACACCATCAGGCGCGAGCGCGCCGCCATGCTGCGCTTCGCCGACGCGATCGCGGCCGGGCAGGAGATCCTGCGGGCCAGCGCCACCGGGTTCGACCTGACGCCGCTCTACCCGAAGCTGCCCACCGAGCTCGGTGGCCTGGTCGAGCTGGCCTACGACACCGACAACCAGGCGCAACTGCGCTTCATGGAGCCGCTCGTCTACAAGAGCGACGTCTACGCCGAGGCCCGCCAGTCGGTGCAGCTCTCCTTCGAGACCGGCATCGAGCGCCCCTTCATCCTCAGCACCCCGCGGCTGCCCTCGCCGGACGTCCTGGAACTGGGCATCCCCTTCCGCCACTCCGGCCTGGAGGAGCTGTTCAAGGCCCGGGTACGCCCGACCACCCTGCGCCACCTGCGCGAGGCGCTGGAGCTCGACGACGCGCAGGCGGCCCAGCTTTCCGCCATGCTCAGCGACCGCCCCAGCCTGGCGCCCGACCGGCACATCGAGAGCGGCGGCCGGATCCGCTACTTCGGGCACGCCTGCCTGGTGCTCCAGACGCCCGAGGCCGCCATCGTGACCGACCCGTTCATCAGCGCCGACAGCACCGCCGGCGACCGGTACACGCTCGACGACCTGCCCGACTACATCGACCTCGTGCTCATCACGCACGGGCACCAGGACCACATCGTCCTGGAGACCCTGCTCCAGCTCCGCGGCCGCGTCGGCGCCATCGTCGTCCCGCGCTCCTCGCGCGGCAACCTGTGCGACCCGTCGATAGGGCTGATGCTGAGCCACCAGGGCTTCCCGGTGATCGAGGTCGACGACTTCGACGAGATCCCCTTCCCCGGCGGCAAGGTGACCGCCACGCCGTTCCTCGGCGAGCACTGCGACCTGGACATCCGCGCCAAGTCCACGTACTGGGCCGAACTGGCCGACAAGAACGTCTTCATCGGCGCCGACTCCTCCGGCATCGACCCCAGCCTGTACCGCTACGTCAAGGGCCACCTCGGCACGGCCGACTACGCCTTCCTGGGCATGGAGTGCGACGGCGCCCCGCTGACCTGGCTCTACCAGGCGCTGCTCACCATTCCGATCCCCAAGAAGATGAGCGACTCCCGCAAATTGTCGGGCTCGAACGCCGAGCAGGCCGCGGCGATCATGACGGAGCTGGGCGCCAAGGAGGGCTACATCTACGCCATGGGCGAGGAGGACTGGCTCGGCCACGTCATGGCCACCACCTACAACGAGGACACCTACCAGATCAAGCAGATCAACGAGTTCCTCGCCTGGTGCTCGGAGCGCGACATCAAGGCCGGGCACCTGTTCAAGCAGCAGGAATGGCGCTGGTAGCCGGCTGACGAAGCCCGTATCGCCCGACGAAGTGGCCATCGGTTCCCCAGGAGGTATCCCCATGGCTGTGCAAGACATCTCGTACGTCGAGCTGTTCACGCAAGACAAGATCTCGGCCGTCGACTACCTGGTCACCGCCATGGGGTTCACCCGCGTCGCCGACTCCGTGGAGGTCGACCGGAGCTCCGTGCTGCTGCGTCAGGGCGGGGTGCAGATGGTCGTCACCTCCGGCCGCGGGATCTGGAAGTTCCTCGACGACTACGGCGACGGCATCGCCGACATCGGCTTCACCTGCGACGACGTGGCCCGCACCAGTGCCGCGGCGGCCGCGGCCGCCGCCGGGCCCGTCCGGATCGAACGCGGCAACACGGTCGTGCCCGGTTTCGGCGGCGTGACCCACACCCTGCTCCCGCCGGTGGACGCCCCCGCCCA
>NZ_VCKX01000380.1 GCF_005889725.1 Nonomuraea zeae | reverse complement strand
CCGCCCGTCATGGCCCGCCCGCCGTCCCGCCGCCGCGCGTGCGGCCGTGCACCCGGCCGGGCGCCTTTACACTGTAGATCTCAAACGATGACCTGTAACGCCCCCGGCCGGATCTCGCAGTCCATCGGCACCGGCCCCACGCGTTCGCCGTCGGCGTAGGCCACCACGTCCTCGGCCTCCAGCCGCACGCTGCGCACCCGCCGCACCGACACCGCCCGATGGCTGACGTGCGTACCCCGGTAGACGCTCGGGAACACCCGCAGGAACTCGGTCTTGGACATCGCGTCCAGCATCATCACGTCCAGCAGCCCGTCGTCGGGGCTGGCGTCCGGGCAGACCCGCATCCCGGCGCCGTAGGAGCGCGTGTTCGCCACCGCCACCAGCATGGCCTCGCGCTCGACGACCTCCTGCCCGTCGAAGGTGACCCGGAACGGGATCGGCCGGAACGAGCGCAGCTCCTCCGCCAGCGCCACCAGGTAGCGGCCCATCCCCTGCGGCCAGGTGCGCCGGTTGGCGCGCTCGTTGACCCGCGAGTCGAACCCGCAGCACACCACGCCGGCGAACAATTCGTCGGCCCGCCCGGCCACGACCCTGGCGGCGTCCACGGGGCGCGTCCTCATGCGCAGCACGGTCCTGGCCGCCGCGACGGGATCCTTGCACGGCAGGCCCAGCGCGTCCGCGATGTCGTTGCCGGTGCCCGCGGGGATGATGCCGAGCGGCACGTCCGTGCCGGCCACGGCCTGCACGGCCAGGTGCACCAGGCCGTCGCCGCCGAAGGCCACGAGCGCGTCGGGCCGTTCGGCCACGGCGGTGCAGGCGCGTTCGAGCGCGTCGGTGGCGTCGTTGCCGACGATCACCGACAGCTCGGCCCCGCCGGCCCGCAGGCGGCGCGCCACGGGCTCGAGCAAGCGCAGCGTACGGCCGCCGCGAGCGGCGGGATTGACGAGCAGGGCGAGTTGCAAGGACACGCCCGGAACTTATCGCCTATCGGGCGGAACCGGAATCCTCTCCTGAACGCCCGCCGTCGGGATCCGGGGCGGAGTCCGAGACGGAATCGACGTCGATCGGCGTGTCGTCCTCGGTCAGCGGCGAGGCCTCGTCGTCCGACAGGTCCGCGAACTCGCTCTGCGGGCGCCTCTTCTCCCGCAGGAACATCACCAGCTCGGCGGCCGCGAACAAGATGATCATCGGCGCGGCCAGCGCCATCATGGTGATCGGATCGCCGCCCGGCGTGACCACGGCGCCGAAGACGAACATCAGGAAGATGACCAGCCGGCGGTGCTTGGCCACCGTGGCGTGCGACAGCACCCCGATGATGTTGAGGAACACCAGCAGCAACGGCAGCTCGAACGAGACCCCGAAGATCAGCAACATGATCAGGACGTAGTCGAGGTAGTCGTCGATCGAGATGGTGGCGACCGTGTCGTCCAGCGAGAAGCTCAGCAGGAACGCCAGGCTGGTGTCCATGATGAAGTAGGCCAGCGCCGCACCGAAGGTGAACAGCGGGATGGCCAGCCCCAGGAAGGCCAGCGTGTAGCGCTTTTCCGTGCGGTAGAGGGCCGGGGTGACGAACGCCCAGATCTGGTAGAGCCAGGCGGGCGACGACACCACGAGGCCGACCATCAGCGAGACTTTCAGCGTGATGAAGAACGACGAGAAGATGCCGTTGTAGGTCAGGCTGCAGCGCCCGTTGAGCTGATGCGACTGGGTGGTCGAGCAGTAGGGCTCTTTGAGGATCTCCCACACCGGCGTGGACACGATCCACCCGATGATCAGGCCCACGGCCACGGCGGCGAACGCGATGAGCAGCCGGTTGCGCAGCTCGCGCAGGTGCTCCATGAGCGGCATGCGGCCTTCTGGGTCCCGCTCAGGTTGTTGTTTGGGGCCCGACCGTTTCAGCAGCGCCATCAGCAGTCCTGGGGATGAGGAGACGGGGGGTCAGGGGCGCTTGTCGGCCTGGGCGCTCGCACGCAGCCGCGCGGCCTGCTCCTCCAGCCGGCGGGCCTGCTCCTCGGCCGACAGCTCCGGCGCGGGCGGCGCCGCGTGGATCTCCTGCGGCGCGACCGGCTGCGGCTGGGCCTGAGCCTGCACGACGGTCGGCTTGTCGTGGTCGTCGTCATCGGTCGTCATCTTGCTGGTCTCCGCCTTGAAGATGCGCAGAGACCGGCCGACGCCACGGGCGAGGTCCGGCAGCTTCTTGGCACCGAAAAGCAGGACCAAAGCCACCAAGATCAGGATGATCTCCGGAGCTCCCAAGTTCATGTGACGTCCTTCATGGTGAGCGAGTTGCTGTCCTTCAGCACGATCGTACGCTGCCGGGGGCGCTGCCTCATCCCTTGGCGTCCTCTTTAACCCTGAATTGCTGGTTAACATGAGCGATCTGCCGGTTCAGGGCGCGGGCCGCCACGACGACCCTGGCTCCCGCGACGCCCAGCACGGCCAGCCCGGCCAGGCACAGCCCGGCGGCCAGGAGGATCCACATCATGACTGGTGAGCGTACAGGGCCAGGGCGCGCTCGGCCTCCCGGCGTACGGTCTCGGCCATCGCGGACGGCGCGACGACCCGGCCGGTGTCGCCCAGCCGCAGCGCCAGCTTGATGATCCAGTCCTCGTCGCGGGCCCGCAGCGTCACCCGCAGCCGGCCCTCGCCCAGCTCGGTCACCTGCTCGCACGGGTAGTACTCGGCCACCCACCGGCCGGCCGCGCTGACCTCCAGCTCGACCAGCTCGTCCGTCGGAGAGGGGCGGAAGACGCCCTGGGCCACGTCGATGGGCTCGGCCTCCGCGGGCGGGTCGGCGGGCACGTCGAGCACCTCCACTCCGAGCACCCGGTCGAGCCTGAACAGCCGCATCGCCTCGGCCCGGTAGCACCAGCCCTCCAGGTAGGCGCGCCCGTCCACGACCACGACCCGCATGGGATCGACCTCGCGCGGCGTCACCTCGTCGCGCCCCGGCACGTAGTAGCGAAGCGAGAGCCGGCGCCCCCTGGTCAGCCCTTCGCGAACGCGCGGCAGCGCGTCCGGCGCGGCGTCCACGTCCACGGCGACCTGGCTGCTGACGGTGGCCGCGCCCTCGCCCGCGGCCCGCTCCAGCTTGGCCATGACGCGGGGCAGCGCGTCCCCGGGGACCTCCGCCAGCTCGGGGGTGGCGGAGAGCATGCGCAGCGCGACCAGCAGCGCGCTGGCCTCGTCGATGCCCAGCCGCAGCGGCCTGGCGATGGTGTCGGCGTTGTCGATGAGGATCTCGCCGCCGTCCCAGGACACGTCGATGAGGTCGCCAGGGGTGTGGCCGGGCAGCCCGCACATCCACACGAGCTGCAGGTCGTCGATGAGCTGCTTCTCGCTCAGCCCGAACACCCCGGCCACCTCGCCGAGCTGCGCCCCCGGATGGGACATCAGGTACGGCACCAGCGCCAGCAGCCTCGGCAGCCGGTCGGCGGACCCGCTCATGACGGCCTCCCGCCCGGTCGTCGCACTCGTCTCACGTGACGGCCCCCTTCAGTCTGCGGATGACGGCCTCGCGGGCGTCCGGCGGCTCGACGACCTCGACGTCGGCGCCGAGGCTGGCCATCCAGCCGGCCAGCCGTTCGGGGTCGGAGAAGACCAGCTCGGCCTCGTCCCAGCCGTCGGTGCCCTGGTGCACGGCCCTGGCCAGGGTACGCAGCCCCTCGCAGGCGCCCTGGCGCACGCGGACGACGGCCACTCTCTCGTCCATCGGCTCGTCGGGGAAGCCGACCATGGCCCGCAGGTCGACGCCCGCGGGCACCTCGACCGCCCCCGCCCTGCCGACGGAGGCGACCTGCCCGGTGATGCGGCTGAGCCGGAAGGCGCGCGGCGCCTGCCTGCCGCGGTCGAACCCGGCGAGATACCAGCGGCCGCGCCGGCTGACCACGCCCCACGGCTCCACGGTGCGGCTGCGCACGCTCTCGCTGCCGGAGGCGCGGTAGTCGAAGCGCACCACCCGCCGGTCGCGCACGGCGTCCCACAGCGCGGGGAAGGCCGGGTCACGCGTGTCGACCCGCAGCTCCAGCGCGCCGCCGCCGAACGTGCCGCCGATGGACCCGCCGACCGGCTGGTCGGTGGCCACGCCGCCGGCGCGCAGCTTCAGCAGCGCGCCCGACGCGGCCTCCGCCAGGCTCGCCCGCTGCCACACCTGCGCGGCCAGCCCCAGCACCGCGGCCTCGTCGGGCTCCAGGGTGATCTCGGGCAACTCGTACGACTGCCGCTCGATCCGGTAGCCCGGCTCGTCCTCCCACGGGTCGCGTACGACGTCGATGGGGATGCCGATCTCGCGCAGCTCGTTCTTGTCCCGCTCGAACATGCGCTGGAACGCCTCGTCGCCATCGCGGTCGTAGCCCGGCACCGCCTGGCGGATCTGCTCGGCCGACAGCGGGCGCCGGGTGGCGAGCAGGCAGATCACCAGATTGAGCAACCGTTCCGTCTTACGGCGCGACATCTGCCTCACTCCTCCTTCATCGACGCTACCCTGCCCCCGTGATCAGATGGCGCAAGGGCGAGGTTGTCCGGATCCGACGCGAGTGGCCGGGAGCGGTGGAGCTGGACGTCGCCGTCCCCGAGGGGGAGTGCCGGGCGCTGGCGTATCCACCCCTGGTGGGGCGCCCGGAACCCGGCGATGAGGTGCTGCTCAACACGACCGCACTCGCGATGGGTCTCGGTACGGGAGGTTACGCCATGGTGGTGGCCGTCCCGAACCGTTTGCCGCAAGATCCTCAGGGACCCGGGCACCTGGTGAAGGCCCGGTACACGCCGCTGCAGGCCACGGTGCTGGGCGCGGACGAGCAGGATTCCCCGCATCACGCGCTTTTGCGGGAGGCCGACTCGCTGGACGGCATGCCGGTCGTCGTGGCCGATCTGCACTCGGCGCTGCCGCCGATCCTGTGCGGCCTGTTCGATTCGGCCCCCGGCACCCGGGTGGCGTACGTGATGCTGGACGGCGGCGCGCTGCCGGTCTGGTTCTCGATGGCGGCGGCGCGGCTGCGCGAGATCGGCTGGCTGGCGGGCGTGGTGACGGTCGGGCAGTCGTTCGGCGGTGACGTGGAGGCGGTCACCGTGCACACCGGGCTGCTGGCGGCCAGGCTCGTGCTGGAGGCGGACGTGGCGATCGTCACGCAGGGTCCCGGCAACCTGGGCACGGGGACCCGGTGGGGCTTCTCCGGCGTGTCCGCGGGCGAGGCGGTCAACGCCGCGGGCGTGCTGCGGGGACGCCCGGTGGCGGCGCTGCGGGTCAGCGAGGGCGACAAGCGCGAGCGCCACTACGGCGTCTCGCACCACTCGCTGACCGCCTACGGCCGGGTCGCCCTGTCACCCGCCGACGTGCCGGTGCCCGAGCTGCCCGGCGAGTTCGGCGAGCGGGTCAGGGACCAGGCCGAGCTGCTGGCCGTCCGGCACCGGCTGGTGCCGGTCCCGGTCGGCGGCCTGCACGACGCGCTGCGCGAGTCTCCCGTGCGCCTGTCGACGATGGGCCGGGGCCTGGAGGAGGACCTGCCCTACTTCCTGGCCTCGGCGGCCGCGGGCAGGCTGACGGCCTCGCTGCTGTCGTAGGAGTCCTTGAACGTGAACGCCTCGGGGCTCGGGCCCTCCGCCTTGAGGCGTTCCAGCCGCCGCATCGCCTCCGCCAGGGACGGGATGTGCCCCTCGGGCACCCACCACATCACCATGTACGGCTCCACCGCGCGCAGGAACCACTCCCTGCGCCGGCGCAGCACGCCCAGGTGGGCGCTGCGATAGACGTAGTCCCACAGGGCCTCCCGGCTCTCCCAGACCGAGAAGTTGACCAGCAGGTGGTCGCCGTACTCGTGGATCACGGTGGCGGTGGGGTCGCTCTCGCTCTCCTTCAGCCGCCACACGAAGCCCGGCGCCTCGTCGGCGAGGGCGTTGACGGGCTCCAGGAGGGCGACGAACTCGGCGAGCTGCGGGCTGTCGATGGGCGCGCGCAGGTGGGCGATGTTGAGCTGGGCGAGATGCATGGGACTCAGCACACCACCCCTCAGCCTTCTATGTCAATATTCGTTTGTTTTAGAGAGACGCAGCACTCCCCCGGCCGGGGATCGAGCCCCGCCCTGGCCGGATCGTCGCCGAGCCCTTCGAGCAGCCCCTGGCACAGGGCCAGGTTCATGGAGCACACCAGCAGCGGCTGCTCCTCGGCCAGGGCGTGGAACGGGCAGTTGCGCAGCCGCAGCGTGCCGCCCTCGGCGTAGGGCTCGTAGCCGCGCTCGCCGAGCACCTGCTCGACCGGCTCGCCCTGGTGCCGCCGGGCCAGCCTGGCGCCCGCGCGGCGGGCCGCCTCCTCGGCCTGCTCCTCGGCGCCGAGGAGGTCCACGACGTCGGCCAGGACCGAGGCGAGCGCGGCGTAGTCGCGGGCCGGCAGGCTCACCGACCGCTCGCCCTTCGCCCTGCGGTAGACCTTGGCGGGCCGGCCGCTGCCCGGCCCCTTCTTCTCCTGCGGGCGAAAGCCGCTCTCCAGCAGCCCGGCCTCCACCAGCCGGTCGAGATGGTGCCCGGCCAGCGTCCTGGACACGCCCGCGGCCTCGGCCGCCTCCCCGCGCCCGACGTCGCCGCCACCGGCCGCGACCGCTTCGTACAGGCTGCGGCGTACGGGGTCGTGCAACAGGGCCAGCGCATCGAGGTCGTCGCTACTCACAGCGGGAGTCTATGAAAGCTTTCACCCGGCGTGCTCGCACGCACGTGCGGACGGGAGACGCGCACGTGCGGACGGGAGACGCGCACGTGCGGACGGGAGAGACGAACCCGGCGGTCAGGTCAGTAGGCGGCGAGGACGTCCACGACGAAGACGAGCGTGTCGGAGCCCTTGATGCCGTACGCGGGCTGCCCCGTGGCCCCGTAGCCGTAGGCGGGCGGGACGATCATCAGGACGCGGCTGCCGACGGGCACCCCCACCAGGGCCTTGTCCCACGCCTTGAGCACGCTGCCGTCGCCGATCTTGAACGCCTTGGGCCGGCCGGTCGACCAGGTCGCGTCGAAGATGCGGCGCCTGCTCCAGATCGCGCCCTCGTACTGGGTGACCACGAGCTGGCCCGCCTGCGTCCTGCGGCCCGCCCCCCGGTCCAGCACCTTGGCCTCGAACGCGGCGGGCGGCGCGCCGGCCGGCACCGCCAGCCCGGGACGCGCTCCCCCGGTGACGCGCACGCCCGCCAGCGAGCCGCCGCCCCCTTCGACCGAGGCGCCCTTGGGGTGGGCGCCGAGGATGTCGATGACGTAGAACAGCTCGTCGTCCGCCTCGATGCCCTGCGGCGGGTTCGCGCCGAACCCGTCCTCGGGCGGGATGGCGGCGATGATCCTGCTGCCGACCCTGCGGCCCTGCAGCGCACGGTCCAGCCCCGGCAGCAGCTCCCCCACCGGGAACGCGGCCGGGGTGCCCCGGTTGAAGCTGGAGTCCACCAGGCGGTTCTCCGCGCCGTCCCACACGTGGGCGGTGTACTGGACGATCGCCACGTCGTCCTTCCGCAGCGGCGCGCCCTTGCCGGTGGCCAGCTCGTCCACCTGCAGGCCGGCCGCGGGCTTGCCGCCGGGGAAGACGATCGACGGCCGGGCGCCGAACGTGCCGCCCACCTTGAGGTCCAGCGCGCCGGCGGCCTCGCCCGTGCACGCGGCCGGGATCAGGGACGCCAGCAGCAGCGCGACGGTACGGCGGCGGCGCATCGGTCCTCCCACGCGAAGCGGCCCGGCGGCGCTGCGCCGCCGGGCTCGCGATGCTACCGCGTTATGAGATCACGCGTCAGTAAGCCGGTGGAACCGCTCAGCGGCCGGCCAGGACGGCGACGACTTAGTAGGCGGCCAGGACATCGACGACGAAGACGAGCGTGCTCTTGGCAGGGATGTTCTGCTGCGCCTGGTCGCCGTAGCCGAGGTCCGGCGGGATGCTCATCACGACCCGGCTGCCGACCGGCACCCCGGCCAGGCCCTTCTGCCAGCCCTGGATCACGTTGCCGAGCGGGAACTCCGCCGGCTGCCCGCGCTCCCAGCTCGAGTCGAACTGCTTGTCGGTGCCCCAGATCTTGCCCGTGTAGTGGACGGTGAGCGTCTGGTTGGCCTGCACCTTGGCGCCGGTGCCCGTGATGATCGTCTTGACGACGAGCTCCTTGGACGGCTTCTCGCCGGTCTTCGTGGTCAGCGTCGGGGCCTTCTCGCCGCCGGGGTTGTCCACCTTGACGCCCTTGATGCTGTCGCCGGTCTCCTTGCCGGTAGCGGCCTTCAGCGCGGGCGGCTGCGTGCCGACGATGTCGAGCACGAACACCTTGGTCGGCTCGGCGGGCGCGGTGGTCTGCGGCTGGGCGACCGCGTCGTTGGCCAGCACCGCCAGCAGCCGGCCGCCGTGCTTGACCTTGGTGAAGCCCTCCTGCAGCACCTGCGGGAGCTGCTCGTTGACCGCGATCGTCTCCGGCGCCTTGGTGTCGTAGGAGGAGCCCTGGACCGCGTTGCCCTTGCCGTCCCAGTTGTAGACGGTCAGGTTGAGTATGACCTTGTCACCGGCCTTGACCGCCGCGCCGGTGCCGGGCGTGATCACCTCGTACGACGATTTCGTGGCGGGCGAGCCGGAGGGGAAGGTCACCGTGGGCTTGGCGCCCACGTTCCCGGTGACCTTGACCCCAGCCTGCCCGCTGGGAGCGGCGCTGGTGGTCGCGCCGCCGTCGGACCCGCAAGCGGCGGCGAACAAGATCAAAGGCACGGCGGCCAGTACGGCCAGAGCGCGGCGCATGGGTTTCCCTCGGAAAAGACGTCAGATTCGCGTCACACTACCTGACTTCCAGGTAGGCCCGAGGTAAACCACATGCCGCGTTCGTCCAGACCCGCGCCCCCGCCGCTACATGCCGGCGATGAGCTTGTCCACCCGCTCGTCGACGCTGCGGAACGGGTCCTTGCACAGCACCGTGCGCTGCGCCTGGTCGTTCAGCTTGAGATGCACCCAGTCCACGGTGAAGTCGCGGCGCTTCTCCTGCGCCTTGCGGATGAACTCGCCACGCAGCCGCGCCCTGGTCGTCTGCGGCGGCACCGACTTGGCCTCGAAGATCTTCAGATCGGAGGCCACCCGCTCCACCGAGCCGCGCTTCTGCAGCAGGTAGAACAGGCCGCGCTTGCGGTGCACGTCGTGATAGGCGAGGTCGAGCTGCGCCACCCTGGGCGAGGACAGCGGCAGGTCGTACTTCTTGCGGTAACGCTCGATGAGCTGGTATTTCGTGACCCAGTCGATCTCCCTGGAGACCAGGTCGAGGTTGCCCGTGTCGACCGCGTGCAGCGTGCGCTCCCACAGCTCCAGCACCCGGTGGGCGATGGCGTCGCCGCCGCGGCGGTCGACGAAGTCCTTCGCCTTCGACAGGTATTCCTGCTGGATCTCCAGGCTGGAGGCCTCGCGCCCGTTGGCCAGGCGCACCCGCCGCCGCCCGGTCATGTCGTGGGAGACCTCGCGGATGGCCCGGATCGGGTTCTCCAGCGACAGGTCGCGCATCACCGTGCCCGCCTCGATCATGCGCAGCACCAGGTCGGTGGCCCCGACCTTGAGCAGCATGGTGGTCTCGCTCATGTTGGAGTCGCCGACGATGACGTGCAGGCGGCGGAACCGCTCGGCGTCGGCGTGCGGCTCGTCCCGGGTGTTGATGATGGGCCTGGAGCGGGTGGTGGCGCTGGAGACGCCCTCCCAGATGTGCTCGGCCCGCTGCGAGACGCAATAGACGGCGCCGCGAGGCGTCTGCAGCACCTTGCCGGCACCGCACACGATCTGCCGCGTCACCAGGAACGGAATCAGCACGTCCGCCAGCCGCCCGAACTCCCCGTGTCTGCCGACCAGGTAGTTTTCGTGGCAGCCGTAGGAGTTTCCGGCTGAGTCGGTGTTGTTCTTGAAAAGATAGATGTCACCGGCGATGCCCTCTTCGCGCAGCCGCTTCTCGGCGTCCACGAGCAGGCCTTCGAGGATGCGCTCGCCGGCCTTGTCGTGGGTGACGAGCTCGATGACGTTGTCACACTCGGGTGTTGCGTATTCAGGATGGCTGCCCACGTCCAGATAGAGACGCGCGCCGTTGCGGAGGAAGACGTTGCTCGATCGGCCCCAGGACACGACCCGCCGGAACAGGTAGCGCGCGACCTCGTCGGGGGACAGCCTGCGCTGGCCCCTGAACGTGCAGGTCACGCCGTACTCGTTCTCCAGCCCGAAGATGCGACGATCCATCACCTCACACTATGCCCACGGATCGGCAAGCGGGAGAGATCTTCCCGGGTGTTTTCCCGCGGCGTCCTTTTTGCCCGGTTACTTCCCCACGCCAGACCGCCCCCGACCGCGCCCACCGGCCGCTCTCTGTCCC
>NZ_VCKX01000037.1 GCF_005889725.1 Nonomuraea zeae | reverse complement strand
GGGTCGTCCGGGGCCGGGGCGGAGGGCGTGGTGTTCGACGGCGCGCCGGCGGCCGGAGCCGCGCCGGCCCTGACCGGCGCCGCGACGTCGGGGACGCGTACGGCCCCGGGGGCGCCGGGCTGCCCGCCGTCCGGGCCGGTGCCGGCGGGGCGGCCTTCCCCCGGGCTCCCCGGACTCCCGGGCGGTCCGGGAGGCCCGCCCGCGCGGCTCGCGTCGGTACGCGCGGCCGCGTCGTGCGCCGCGGCGAGCGAGGAGGCCGGATGCGCCAGCGCCATGTAGACCTCGGGGTTGAACGGGCTGATCGAGCCCGTCCGCCCCGCGCCACCGAGGAAGCCGCCCATGAGCGAGTCGACCGAGAACGGGTTCTGCCACTGCCCGTAGACCATGCCGTTGGCGAGGAAGCTGCCCACCGGGGAGGCGATGGTGTTGGTCAGGCCGGTGGTCAGCGCGCGGCCCGCGAACCCGGGCACGTGCCGGGTGACCCTCGACACGGGCCCGGCCAGCTTGGTGCCGACGAGCGCGCCGGTGCCCGCTCCGATGATCGCGGCCTGGGACTTCTGCCAGTCCCACTCCTTCCTGGTGCCCATCTGGATCTGCTGGTACTGGGCCACCGCGTCGATGAAGAACTCCTCGCCGATCTCCTCGATGAGCTCGCGCCCGATCGACGAGGCGAGGACCCTGGCGAGCAGCCCGCGCCCGGTGGCGCCGGTGAGCACGGTCACCCGGGCGAGCTGCGTCGTGCCCAGCTCCCTGGCGCCCATGGTCATGAGCCGGACGAGGATGCGGCTGATGGCCGCCCGGAGCCCGGCCGCGGTCGGGCCGATGATCGCGGTGGACGACCCGGCGCTGAAGAACGCGACGATGAGCGCGATGGCGATGGCCACCACCGTGACCCAGAAGGCCACGTTGATGGACAGCTTGGAGTACTGCGACTCGACGGCGAAGTTGCTGGCCTGCTGCGAGTAGGCCTGCGCGTTCCCGCTCACCCCGGCCAGGCCGGCGTTGTGGCCGTACAGGGACTTGGCCCGGTCGACGAAGTTCGCGGTGGCGGGCGCCTCCCAGCCGGTCGCGAGCGCGCGCACGGCCGCGCCCGCGCGGGGCGTCGTGCCGACGGCGCCGGCGGCCAGGCTCTCGTACGCCTGGGCCAGCGTCGACAGCCCGCTCTCGCTCGCCTCCGGCCACTTCTGCCCGGCCGACAGCATCGGGATCAGCCAGTTGACCACCCACTCGGGCAGCGCTTCCGTCTCCCACGCGGGCAGGACGTCGCGGTCGATGCGGACCGCGGGCTGCGCGCTCGCCTGTCCGCCGCCGGTGCGGCTGCCGCCACCCTGAACGCCGGCGCCCCCGCCGTTGGCCGTCACGTTCCGGGCCTAGATCTCCACCCGCAGCCCGGCCGCGAGATCGCGCTTGATGTCGGCGTCCGTCTGCAGGGTGTTGTCGATGGCCTTGCGGACCTTGGCCCCCGCGTCGGCGATTCCCTTGGAGATCTCGGCGCACTTCGCGAGCATCTTGTCCGGCCCGTCGTTGCGGAAGTGGGCCGCCTTGAACGCCATGCCCTCGGCTCCGCCGCCCCACGGAGCGGTCGCGAGAGCCTGCTTGACCTGGTCGACGAGCACGGCGGTCGTCCGATCGACGTCCTCGGCCAGCGTGGCCCACTCAGAGGTGGCCCGGTCCACTGTGGGCTTGACGATTTGCGTGCCGTCCCAGAGTCTCACTGCCTGCCTCCCACCCGATCGGCGAACTGCTCGACGCCGGGTGGACGTACGCGCGCCTCTTACGTCTCTCCCGCGTTACTGGCTAGTTTCTGTCACATGAACATCAGGAGACAAGAGTTCGCTCAAAAGTGTTCATTCTCGACATCCAGTGACACAGCCCGTTCACGTATCTCCGTGACCTCCTCGCGAGGCACCCAGCGGCGGTAGACGCCCCGCTCGACCCGGTCCAGCCCCAGCTCCACGGCCGCGGGCGCGGAGCCGCCCAGATATTCGATCAGCAGCCGCCCGTCCCGCTCGCCGTGCACCTGGAAGCGTTCGCCCCGCCACGAGCACTCCGTCGTCACGAAGTGCAGGGCCGTGCACTCGGCCGCCGGGACCGGCCGTACGTGGCAGCCGGGCTCGACCTCCTCGAAGCCGTCCGCCGGCTCGGGGCTGCGCAGCCGTACCCACAGCTCCAGGGCGTGCGGCTCGGGGCTGGCCACGTAGTCCGCGCCCTGCCACCTGGCCCGGTAGAAGTGCAGGCTCATCGCGCCCGCGTCCCGATCAGCAGCCACCTGCGCAGGTCGCCGTGGTAGAGCGCGCGCCGGTGCTCGTGCCCCTCGATGGTGAGCTCCCAGATCTCGGCGCCGTGCGGCAGGCCCACCCCGTACACCTTGTACTCCCTGATGATGTGATCGACGCTGGGCACCAGGCCCATCCCGACGAACGGCGGCTCCTCGACCACCCAGCCCGCCACCGCGGCCCTGCCCTCCTCGTCCGTCCCTCCGTAGGGGGTGCGGTAGAGGCCGAGGCCGGCGGGGCGCCAGCGCAGGATGTTCAGCGAGCCGTCCGCGGTCACCATGTCGGGCCGGCCCAGCGCCGCGGCGAGCACGGTCGGCGTCGCGATGTGCGAGACGTCCAGCGCGTGGTGGCAGTAGCCGGAGACGCGCGGCTCGCCCTCGTTCAGCAGCCCGTGGACGTCTTCGGGGGAGAGCAGCTTCTGGACCGCGGGCACCCCCGAGCCGGGGTCCAGCGCGAGATCCTGGACCAGGGTGGGCACCGCCAGCCTGGCCACCGTGCCGGACTCCAGCAGGACCGCGGTCTCCAGCCCAGGGTTGATCGCCAGCCCCCACCGCGGGTCCGGCCATCCGGCGGCCAGCTCGACCAGCGAGACGACCCGGCAGTGCGTGGCGACGCCGCCGGTGGCCAGCCGCATGGCCTCGACGGAGGTGAAGGCGAGCAACCATGTCCGCTCGGGGCCGGCGGCGGTCGCCCAGGCGGGGGCCTCGGTCCCGGCCGCCGCGGCGGCGGTGATCGGCAGCGCCAGGTCGGCGTCGCGCAGCAGGCTCAGTCGCAGCGCCCCCTGCGCCGCCGCCAGCTGTTCCTCGAACGGCGTGCCGGGTTGATGATCACTCGACGTCATTCGCCCAGTTTGCCGTGTCGGCCACCGGGAGCGCCCGCCGCGTGGGTCAGGGTCTTACCTCAAGGCCGCCATCCGCCAGGGGGTCGTCGTTACTCTGCGACGGTGTTCTTCAATCATCGATCGCCTGGCGCGACAGTGCTCGCGGCCGTTGCCGCACTCATCGCAATCACCACCACGACCACCACCCCGGCCGCGCAGGCGCAGGAAGCGCCCACGACCGCGGCGGATCGCGTGCTGCGGGTCTACAACAACAACATCGAGAACCTGGTGCGGAACAACGCCGACGGCTCGTGCACCCGGGTCTCGGGCACGGACCACCTCACGTCGATGCTCGTCGACGACAACGGCAAGACGGGCACCACCGGCGTACAGGCTCCGGACCTCCTGATCGTGCAGCAGGTGCGCGGCACCGGGCAGGCCGAGGCGTACGCCGACCAGCTCGCGGCCAAGTTCGGCTATCCGGCGGGCACCTACAAGGCGATCGTGGCCTGGGACGATCCCGAGGTGTGGGGCAGCACCCACAAATGCAGCCAGCAGGCGCTCGGCGACCTGAAGAAGAAGCAGACCAACGGGATCATCTACAACACGAGGACGCTGAGCCTCGCGGCGGGCGACACCTCGAAATACTGGAGCGCGGGCTGGTTAAAGCCCGGGACGTCGTACGCGGGCGGCGCCGGGTGCACGCTGTACAAGCCGCCGAGCAACGACGACGGCAGCACGAACGAGTACAAGTGGAAGCGCACGAGCGCCATCGCGGCGAGGTTCACGATCAAGGCGACGGGGACCCCGGTCTTCGCCGCGACCATGCACCTTCCGGAACAGAACGGCGCCCACGCCTGCGCCGGCGAGGGTGACCCGGGCATCGCGAGCTCCGGCATCCACGTCGGCTCGGACGCCACGAGCCTGATGAACGCCTCGACGATCCGGGTGATCGGGATCGACGCGAATCGCACGAACATCGCCGCCACGACCCTCGGCGGCTTCGGCATGACCGGCTACGGCACGAAGGCCACCGCCGGCTCCAGGAAGATCGACTACCTGTTCGTCAAGGGCACCGTGCAGCCGTCCAGCATCGGCCACACGGTGAGCAGCACGAAGTCCAACCATCTGGCGCTGTACGGATTCATCGCGTTCTGAGCCCGGTTCCGCTTCCGGGGAGCCCGCCTTCCCCGGAAGCGGCCCGGCGGGTCCCTTGCGCCGGAGCCGATCCCCTTCTAAGTTAGCCCCCATAACTAAGGAGAGGCTAACCTATGAGGACCGGTGGCCGAACTGCCAGCTTCACCCTTGAGGACGTGATCCGCGCCGGGACGAGGATCGGCCTGCCCGAGCTGACCGTGCAGGCCGTGGCCGACGCGCTCGGCGTCACGACGGCCGCGATCTACCGCCACGTGCCGAGCCGCTCGGCGCTGGAGAGCCTGGTCGGCGAGGCGATCCTGGCAGGGCTCAAGCTGGTCGACGACCCGGCGGAGCCGGCCGTCGCCCACCTGGTCGGCTTCGCCGCGCAACTGCGCTCCTTCACGCTCGCGCACCCGGGTACGGCCCAGTACTTCCAGCGGCTGTTCCCCCGGGGGCCTTCGGGCGTGCGGCTGCTCGAACACCAGATCGTCGCCCTGGGCCGACGTGGTTACGACCCGGCCGCCGCCGTCGTGCTCAGCTCGGCGATCGCCACCATCACCCTGGGCGTCACCATGGCCGAGCAGGAGCGCGAGACCGAGCTCCGCTCCCAGGCCGCCGAGGAGGCGCTGGCCGCGATGGCCGGCTCCGCGCTGCTCCAGCAGGCCATGACGGGCATCCCCGAGCACACTCCCGAGGACTATTTCGTCCTGCTGATCACCTCGACCGCTGAGGGGCTGGTCGCCCAGCTCCCGCCCGGCCGGCCGATCGCGGTCCCGCGGACCGCCCGCTGATGGCCGGAGGGTACGGCGGCGCCGTCGCCACGGCGTTCGGGGCCCAGGACCACCCGATCACCGTGGTGGCGGTCAGGACGTCACCCCGCACTTCCGGCGCCTGACGTTCGGCGCGCCGACGCTCTTCGACGGCCCGCCGATCGAGCCGGCCGCCTGGGTACGCCTGCGGGCGCCCGACCCGGGCCGGCGGGGGCGCGAGCAGGCGGCGGGCTTGACCCTGGCCGGCGCCCCCAGCGGTCAGCCGTAGTTCTGCAGCCACGCCTCGGCCGTGTGCCGCTTCCCGGCGAGCTGGATGGAGACGCGGTACCTGGTGCCGATCTTCGCGTTGTAGATGCGGCCGTACTGCGGCTTGCCGTTGCAGGGCAGCTTCCGGCCGTACTTCACGGACTTGTAGATGCCGCCCGACTTGTGCTCCCAGATGGTGAAGTACATCCGGGTCTTGTCGCCGCCGTTCCAGCACCTGGCGACGAGCTGGAAGACCTTGGCCCTAGCCAGGGCGATGTTGAGCATCCGTTGAGAAGCCGTGCAGCAGGGTCTCGGCGATCTGCTGGACCCGGGCCAAGGTGATCCCGTTCCGCTGCTCGACGGCCAGCGGGTGGTCGGTCGGCTCCAGCTCGATGAGCGGGCGTCGTCCTACTGCGCGGGTGTGCAGGTTGGCCTTGAGGTTGATCGTTGACGGCGAGTAGATCGGCAGCTCCGTCGACAGCCAGCCGAAGTAGGGCGGCTCGCTCTCCCTGCCGGGCGTCTCCCAGAGCTTCACCGCGCGGGCGAAATTCTCAGGGCTGAGCGAGACCCACGCGCCCCAGCTGAACGTCTCGCCGAGGTCGGTCACGGGGATCTCGATCAGCCCGCGCACGAAGAACGCCTGCCCCTGGATCACGCACTGGTCGGAGCTCAGCCCGCAGCCCGGGGCATCGGCATTGAGCGGGGGACCGGGTCATGACCACGGTGCACGATCAACGGAATGCGGCCAGCGAGACCGGCTGCCACTTGCGCCAGGTGGCAAGCCGCTCCTCGTACTCGGCCGCGACCGGCTCGAACGACTTGCCGAAGAAGATCCGGGCCGGCGGGTCGTCGGTGTCGGCCAGCTCCAGGATCGGCCCGCGCGTCGCCTTCGGGTCCCCGAGGTCCCACTCGATCTCGGTGGCCGCGTGGACCTCGGCGTAGTCCGGGTGCTGGGCGCTCGTACGGATGCTCCCGCCGCCGAAGTCGGTCGAGTACGGCCCGGGCTCCAGGCAGATCACGTCGATGCCGAAGCCCTGGACCTCCTTGCGCAGCGACTCCGACATCCCCTCCACCGCCCACTTCGACGCGTGGTAGCCGCCGATGCCGGGGAACGCCCGGACGCCGCCCTCGCTGGTGACCTGGATGATCCGGCCGCGACCCTGCGCCCGCAGCACCGGCAGGGCCGCCTGCGTGACCCACAGCGTGCCGAAGAAGTTGGTCTCCATCTCGGCTCGGATCTCGGCCTCGGTCAGCTCCTCGACCATGCCGAAATGGCCGTAACCCGCGTTGTTGACCACCACGTCCAGCCCGCCGAAGTGCTCGGCCGCCTGCCGCACGGCGGCGAACACGGCCGCGCGGTCGGTGATGTCGAGCCGCAGGGGCAGCACGGCGTCCCCGTACTGCTCGACGAGGGGGCGCAGGTGGCCGAGGTCGCGTGCGGTGGCGGCCACCCGGTCGCCACGGTCGAGGGCGGCCTGCGCCCACTCCCGGCCGAACCCCTTCGACGTGCCGGTGATGAACCAGATCTTGGACAACGTCCTCACCTCTCCACAATCAATGCCGTTCGTTCTAAGAGTAGCATGGACTGCATTAATTGGATGGGTGGTAGAGTCACCGCATGGAAGGCCGGCGAGATCGGAAGAAGCGGCAGACCCGCGAGCGGATCCAGACCTCGGCGCTGGAGCTGTTCACGTCACACGGCTACCGCAACACGACCATCGCGGCGATCGCCGAGCACGCGGACGTCGCGACGCGGACCGTCACGCTGCACTTCCCCACCAAGGAAGACCTGCTGTTCGCGGACGACCCGTTCGCCCCGGAGTCGTTGGCCGCCCGCCTCGACAGCCGCCCGGGCGCGGCACTCGACGCCGTCGGCGAGTGGATGCGCGACACGATGCGCGCTCTGGACGAACACGACGCCGACCAGGGCTCCGAGCCGGGCGAGACCTGGTCCCGCCGCATCAGGCGGGCCACCCTGATCGCCGAGGACGAGGATCTCCGCGGTCGGGCCCGCGCGAGCTACTACGAGCTCGAACGCCTGATCGCCGCCGCCATCGGCAAGGACGTGGGCCTGCCGCCCGACGCGCTGGCCCCGCGCCTGACCGCGTACACCGTGGTGGGCGGCCTGCGCGAGCTGTACATGACCCACGAGGCCCGCCACCGCGACACCGCTACCGGGGAGCTGCTTCCCCTGGTCGGCCGCGTGCTCGACGTCGCCCGCGCGGGCCTGGCCGAGCTCACCGCCGGGCCCGCGCCGGAGCGCCCGTGAACGCGCGCCGCCTCGTGCTCAATCCCCGGCGAAGGCCGCCGAGGGCCCTCGCCGCGATCACCCGCTGAGGCCGCCCCAGCGCGCCGGACGGATGTGTCTGGATGCAGCGAAGGTGACAGTGAGCCCTGCCCTCGACCTGGGCACTGTCAGTTCGACGGGTGTCGAAATATCGGCGCTTGCGTCACCGAAGTTGACAGTACCCGGCCGAAGATCATTACCACCACCGCAGTGCGTGCAGGAAGCACGCGACGGTCAGATGGCTCAGGCTGGGTGAGTTGTACGATCACTCGCTCCCCGATGGGAGGGTGATCTGCGTCGATGAGTTCGGGCCGTTGGACCTGCTGCCGCGCAAGCGCAAGCGGTGGCGCCTGGCCGGCGCTGCTCGCATTCCTCACCCGGCCCTGACCCCGCCGCCCCCACGGTCGGGCGGCGGGACCGGGACAGGCCGCCAGGATCCGGCCTGGGCGGCGAGGAGCTCGGCGTACCTGCCGGGCACGGCGATCAGCTCCTCGTGGGTGCCGCGCTGCACGACGCGTCCCCGGTCGAGGACCACGATGAGGTCGGCGTCCCTCACCGTGCTGAGACGGTGGGCGATGACGATGCGCGTCTGCGGGAGCCAGGCCAGGTTGGCTTCGACGATGGCCTCCGTGGCGCTGTCGAGGTTGCTGGTGGCCTCGTCGAGCAGGAGCACCTTGGGCCGGCACAACAGGGCGCGGGCCAGGGCCAGACGCTGCCGCTGGCCGCCGGACAGGCCGCCGCCCTCGATCAGCATCGTCTCGTACCTCATGGGCATGGCCATGATCTCGTCGTGCAGCGCGGCCACCTCGGCGGCCGCGACCACCCGCTCCAGCGGCGCGTCCGGGTCGTTGAGCGCGATGTTCTCGCGGATGGTGCCGTTGAACAGGGACGGGTCCTGGGTGACGACGCCGAACTGGCGGCGCAGGGTGCGCAGGTTGAGCTCGCCCGCGGGCACGCCGTCGTAGCGGATCTCGCCCTCGACCGGGAGGTGCAGCGCCAGCAGGAGCCTGGCCAGCGTGCTCTTGCCGGAGCCCGAGGCGCCCACCAGCGCGACCTTCTGGCCGGGGCTGATCGACACCGACACGCCGCGCAGGGTCCACGGGCCGCGCGGGTCGTGGCGGAAGCCGACGTCGCGCAGCTCGATCCGGCCACGCAGGCGCAGCACCTCGATGCCCTCGTTCGGTTCCGGGGCGGAGACGAGGATGTCGGAGAGCCGGTCGAAGTGGGCGCCCGCCTGCTGGAGGCTCTGCAGGCTCGTCATCAGCGAGCCGAGCGGGGTCAGCGCGGCCAGGGCGATCGCGTTGAGCGCGATCAGCGCGCCGGCGGAGAGCTCACCCTCGAGCACCCGCCAGGCGCCGATCCACAGCAGCCCGAGCGGCGTGACGACGCGGATCGCTGACACGACGGCGTCCAGGAGGCCGTGGGTGAGGCCGATGCGGACGTCCGCGTCGAGTTGCTGGGCGAAGTGCTCCGACCACTGGTCCATCGCCCTGCGCTCGGCGCCCGACGCTTTGAGCGTCTCGATGCCGCTGAGCGTCTGGATGAGGGTGCTCTGCGACTTCGACAGCGCCGCCAGCTCCTGCTGCGTCAGCAGGTGGACGCGCCGGGACGTGGCCAGCAGGAGCAGCGACTGGAGCAGCACCACGCCGGTCAGCGCCGCCCCGAAGACCGGGTCGCGGGCGTAGACGAGCACCAGGTAGCCGATGGCGAGCGGCCCGTCGAGCACCGCGGTGATGATCTGGCCGGTGAGCAGCTCCCGCAGGGTCGAGACGCTGGAGGCGCGGGTCACCAGGTCGCCGGTGCCCCGCCGGGTGAAGTACGTGTAGGGGAGGGCCACCAGATGGCCGACCACCCCCTCACTGAGCTCCTGGTCGGCGCGGGCGCGTACGGTCACCAGCAGCGCCGACCGCAGATACCCCAGGAGGAGCTGGGCCGCCCCCGCGACCAGCACCGCCGCCCCCAGCAGCGGCAGCAGGCCGGCGGCATGCCGCGGCAGGACCGTGTCCAGCAGCAGCTCGGAGAAGAGCGGCAGGGCCAGGCCGACCAGTTGCAGCAGCAGCGAGGCCACGATGACCTGCGCGAGCAGCCCGCGCCGTCGCCGCAGCAGCGTCCGTACGAACTCCCGCCGCCACGCCCCGGCCAGCGACGACGACCCGCGCCGGAACCCCGCCCCCGGCTCGAAGGCGAGCAGCACCCCGCTGAACCCCGCCGCGAACTCCGACGGGGTCAGCCGCCGCCGCCCCTGGCCGGGATCGACGATGTCCACCCGGTCGACGGCCCACCGCTCGACGACCACGAAGTGGCTGGACTCCCAGTGGACGATGGCCGGGAGCGGCACCCTGGCCAGGTCGCCGGGGGCGAGCTGGAACGCCTTGGCGGTCAGCCCGTGTTCGCGTGCGCCCGCCACGATGGCGCGGGCGCTGAGGCCGTCGCGGCCGACGCCGAGAAGGTCGGCCAACTCGGTGACGGTCGTGCGGTGGCCGTGATGGCGCAGCACCATCGCCAGGCACGCCGGCCCGCACTCGGTCTGCGTGTTCTGGAGCACCACCCGCAGGCGGCTCACCGGGCATCCCCGGTGAGCACGGCCTCGCCCGGCGGGAAGGCGCGGCGTCCCGGCACGGTCACAGCCAGTGCCAGGTGATGTCGGCCGCGGCCCGCCGCCCGGCCATGTACTCCGCGAAGCCCGCGCGGCCGGCGGCGGTGAGGGTGCGCGGGTCGGTGGGATCGGCGGGCCGGCGCTCGCGGACGACGCCGAGCAGATGGGCCTTGCCGTGGGGGACAGGGCCGACGACGGCGCCCTGGGGGGCGGCGTGCAGCGGTTCGGGCAGGTCGAGGGCGGGGCCGTCGGCGGTGGTGACGGTGATCCGCTCGCGGGAGGCGAGGGCTTGGAGGAGGGCGGCGGCGGGGTCGGGCGCGCCTGCCATCGCGGCGAGGCGATCTTCAGGGCCTTCCGCCCACAACGCCCACACCTGGTCGAACTCGGCCGGGTGGCGCTCCAGATAGGCGCGCGCCGTCTCCTGCTCGACGCGTGCACGGACCCGCTGCTTGAGCGCCAGGCCGTCGATGTGATGCGCGTAGGCCGTTTCGTTCAGGCCGACGCCGGCGAGCCAGCCCATCAGCGCGGCGCGGCTGTGCAGGCCATTCCTGATCCGGTAGGCGTCGGACGCCCGCTGCAGCTCCTCCTGGGTGGGCGGGGGCTCCCTGCCCGCCAGGTCGCTCAGGATGCAGTGATCGATCAGCTCGTCCTGGACGGTGGAGCTCCGCCCGGCCCACGACCGCAGGGTGAGCAGCGCGTTCTGGACGAGCAGGGCGTAGCCGTCCACGGTGACGACCCGGCCGGAGGCCCAGTGGGTGGAGTGGTCCACGGTCCAGGGGACGCCGTCCTCGGCCGGTGCGGTCAGCGCCACGCTTCCCCCGCCGGGGTGGGCCAGCACGAGGTCGTAGTCGACGAGGGGGCTGCCCGGCCGTACGTCGGCGACGAGCTGGGCGCGGGCGTCGGGCCTGGCCGCACGCCACTCGGCGACGGCCCGCCGCGCCTCGGGCACGCCGTCGCGGCGGCGCGGCAGCGCCCGCAGCAGGTCCACGGCTTCGGTAAGGGTGGCGGCGAAGGTACTGGTCATGCGGATTCACCCGGGTGTTCTGTGGCGGTGAGCCAGTCGGCGATGGCGGCGGAGATGGGCAGGCCGGTGGCGCTCTCGATCCAGCCCCACTGTCCGGCGGGGTTGATCTCCAGGTACACGTACTCGCCCTCGGGGGTGAGGATCACGTCGATGCAGCCGTAGTGCAGGCCGAGCGCGGCGGTCAGCTCCAGGCAGCGGCGCTCGACCTCCGCCGGCAGCCGGTGGACCGCGTACGTGGAGAACGTCTGCTCGTAGTGGCGGTAGTCGTAGCGGGTCGCGCGTGACCCCTGGGAGTGGATCTCGGCGGCGAACACCCGCTCTCCCACCACCGTGATCCGCAGCTCGACGGCCTTCCTGACGTACGGCTGGAGGATGGCGGGCGAGAGGGCCAGGCGGTGCCTGTCGGTGAGACGGCGGCGGGTGATGGGCGTGGTGTAGTGGGAGTGGTCCTCGCCGTCGACCTGGAACTCGACGAACTCCACCTCCTTGGCGATCAGCTCGCCGCCGGCCTCCTCCCAGAACGGGATGAGGTCCTCGCCGTCGTTGGTGACGAGGGTGTCGGGGGTGGTGAAGCCCAGCGCCGCCGCGACGCCGAGGTTGACGAGCTTGTTCTGGGTGCGGAAGACGTCCAGGCTCCTGGCCGGCAGCCAGCGGCCCGCGAGGGTGTGCTCCCACCCCTGCAGCAGGATGGCGGCCATCTTCTCGACGTAGCGCCGGTGCCCGTCGTCGGTGACCCCGGGCGCGCGCGGACGGGTGGGGTGGCGGTTCCAGATCGTGGTGAACCGGGAGCAGTCGTATGCACGGCCGCCGGCGCGCAGGGTGTGCCGCCAGGAGCCGCCGGTCAGGCGCGAGCTGATCGCGGCGCCGGCGGGGTAGTCGCCCGGGTCCCACCACAGGAACTCGGCGTCCCGCCTGACGAGCTCGGGGACGACCATCTCCACCGAGTCGTCGTCCTTGCCGCTGAGGATGAGAATCAACGAACTTCCTATCGTCAGAGGCGGCGTGCCCGCGGGACGCGGCCACGCCGCCTCCTCTACAGCACGACTACGGTCATGTGGTCCTGCCTGTCGACGGTCTGCCCCAGGTGACTGCTGGCGGTCCACAGGCACATCTTGACGTGGCGCTCCGCGCCGCCGACGATGGCGTCCAACGCGTCCTCGGGCAGCTCGGCTGCGCTGTCGAGGTCGTCCAAGCGAATGCTCATTCTTCTTACACCTCCCCCTGTAACGATCTTTCGTGTTCCGGACAGGACGAGATCATTCACGCCGGGCGTCCCGGGCGCCCAGAGTGCGGAGTCCCGATGCTGCCCGCGGAGGGCGGGGCCGGTGTCCCGGGCCGCGCGAGGTCAAGCCGTGACGGCGCGCGTGGCTCCGCTCCCTGGCCGCCCGGGACGCCCGGCGGGGATCGTGCTGCCATCGTCCGGCTACGAAGGAGTCACGACAGTGTCCGAGCGCATCGTCCCCAGCAGCGTCGACCCCAGCGGTACCTTTCCGCCCGCGCGCCCGGCGGCGCGTCCTGGCCACGTCCGGGCCACCGGGCTGCTCCTGGCCGCCGGCGCCACCGCCTGGGCGGTCTCCACGGTCATCGTGGGAGACAGAATCAAGGACGGCATCCACGACCTCGACACCATCACCGGGATGGTGTTCGTCGCGGGCCTGCTCGCCTTCGTCCGGCTCGTGTCGGCCACCCGAGGCGCCGGCGACGGCTGGACGCGGATCATCCCCCATGGCCTGCTGGTGGTGCTGGCCGGGGCGTTCCTGCTCAACGCGCTGTCCTTCGGCTACGCCCGCCACGACGACTTCCCGCTGCCACTGATGATCCTGGACGCCTGCTGGCCGCTCGGCCAGCTCGGCATGCTGGTCCTCGGCGTCGTCATCGCGGTGAAGGGCCGCTACCGGGGCGCCGTCCGCTGGCTGCCGCTGCTCGCGGGCGCCTGGTTCCCGGTGACCGTGATCGCCGACCTGACCGGCGGCTCGGTGGTCTCGGTGTACGTCAGCGCGGCCTGGCTGCTCGGCGTGCACGCCCACCTCGGCGTACGCCTCGCCGCCCGCCCCACCCTCTGATCAGCGGCGGGGCGGCACGCCCGTCACTGGCCGAGGCCGGCCTGCCGGGCCTGGATGATGGCCTGGGCGCGGTCGGCGACCTGCAGCTTGGCGAAGACGTTGGAGACGTTGTTGCGCACCGTCTTCGGCGACAGGGACAGGCGCTCGGCGATCAGCCGGTTGGACAGGCCGGTCGCGATGAGGTCGAGTATCTCCCGTTCCCTCATGGTGAGCTGCGGGAACGGTTTCTCGACCGGCGGGCGCAGGGTGGCGAGCCTGGCGAAGTAGCGCGTCACCCGCTCGGCCAGCGCGGGCCCGAAGATCACCTCGCCGCTGGCCACCGCCGTGATCGCGCGCAGGATCTCGGTCTGGTCGGCGCCCTTGAGCAGGTAGCCGCGGGCGCCGGCCAGCATGGCGGCGAAGACGCTCTCGTCGTCCTCGTGCATCGTGAGCACGAGGACGTGGGTGCCGGGGCAACCGGCGGTGATCCGCTCGGTCGCCGCTACACCGTCCAGCCGGGGCATCCGCAGGTCCATGACGACCACCTCGGGACGCAGCCGTACGGCCTCGGCGACCGCCTCCTCGCCGTCGGCGGCGGTGCCCACCACCTCGGCCTCGCCGGTGGAGTGGAGCATCATCCTCAGACCGTCGCGGTAGACCGGATGGTCGTCGGCCAGCAGCACGCGGGGCGTCACGGCGCGGCCACCGCCTCAGACGGCAGTGCGGGGGAGGCGGGCAGGACGGCGTGGACGCGGGTGCCGCCGGCGTCGCCCGCCGCGACGGCGCAGCGCCCGCCGAGCTCCTCCGCCCGTTCACGCATGCCGACCAGCCCCACCCCGACCACCGCGCCGGGCCGCAGCCCGCGCCCGTCGTCCGTCACCTCGACCTCCAGTTCGTCGCCCGCCACGGCGACGCGCACGTGGCAGGTGGCCGCGCCCGCGTGCCGGGCGACGTTGGTGAGAGCCTCGCAGACTATCCGGTACGCCGCCACCTCGGTCGCGGCCGGCAGCGCCGCCAGCTCACCTTCGGTCTCCACCTGGACGGCGAGGCCGCCGTCGCGGAACCTGGCGGCCTCGTGGCGCAGCGCACCTGCCAGGCCGAACTGGTCGAGAGCCGGGGGCCGCAGGTTGTGCACGAGCCGCCGGACGTCGCCGAGCATGGTGCCCAGGTCCGTCTTGACCTGCTCCAGCGCCTCGCGGGCCGCGTCGGTGTCGCGGGCGAGCAGGTTGTGCGCGGCCTGCACCTTCAGCGCGGCGGCGGCCAGCGTGGGGCCCAGCCCGTCGTGCAGGTCCCTGCGCAGGCGCCGCCGCTCCTCGGCCACGCCGGTGACCAGGCGTTCGCGGCTGTGCTGCAGCTCCTCGGTCAGCGCGGTCGCGCGGATGGCGGCGGCGGCCTGGCGGACGACGTCGGCCAAAAGGCGCTGATCGGACTCGGCCGGCCAGGTGCCGGGGCGCGGCACGAGGGCGAGCCGGCCGATCGCCGCCTCGCGGTAGGCGAAGGGCAGCACCACGACGTCCCCGGCCGGGACGCCGTGCTCCACGATGACGGTCCGCCCGTCCGCCCGGTCCAGCTCGACCCGCGCGTACGGCGAGCCGAACGTCGCCGACACCGCCTTGGCGACCTGCAGCAGCAGTTCCTCCGGCCGGGCCGACTCCTCCAGCCGCCGGGCCAGGGCCGAGACCACCTCGTACGGCTCGGCGCGTCCGGCCAGCACCCGGTCGACCCACCGCCGCACCCGCTCCCGCAGCGGGGCGTAGATCACGCCCACCGCGACCGCCGCCAGCACGGCCGCCTCCGGCTCGCCGATCAGCGCCCCCAGCCCGGCGAAGATCGGCACGTCGACCGCGACGACGGCCAGCGCGAGGCCGCCGTACAGGAGGGCCCAGCCGAGCAGCGGGTCGATGTCGTAGAGCCGGTACCTGCTCACCGCGATCAGGACCGCTGCGGCGAGCGCCACCAGGGAGGCGACGAACGCGAAGTCCTGTGGCAGCCCGGTCACCACGGCGGGCACCACGATCAGGATCGCGTTCAGCAACGCCGCCAGCGACATCCAGCGCAACTGCGCCCGCAGCGCGCCCCGCGAGCCCCTGAACCGCCACGCGAACGTCGCCACCGAGATGAGAAGGCTCACCACCAGCAGGGCGGGCGCCAGCGCCGTCCCCGCGCGCCACACCGCGTCCGGGATCGGGGGGAGCGGCGCGTCGATCCCGGGCCAGTGGCCGCCGGACGACTCCAGGCGCCAGGGGACGCCGAGGAACACCACGATTGTCAGGGTCGTCGCGCCGAGCGAGAGCCAGGCGGCCGGCCGCCAGCGCGGCGAGGGCAGGCGTCCGTCGGGGAAGAACAGCAGCACGAGCAGCGGCAGCAGGTTGAGCAGCGGTCCCAGCCGGGCGCCGGCGTATACGGCGGCCGGGGTCAGCGGGAGCGCGCCGCCGTGCCGGGTCAGCGACAGCACCGCGTACGCGCCGGCCAGGCCGTTCACGCCCGACACAACCCCTCCGACGATCAGCAGCCAGGTCATGAGATGGCGCGGCACCCGGACCGCCAGCACGCCTCCGGCGATCGCCAGGGCCACGGCGGGGACCGCGGACCCCCACACGGCCCAGTCCAGCGGCTCGGGCCGGGTGACCGTCCCCGTCGCCACGTCGATCCAGATGGCGGCCACGGCGGACAGGACGGACAACGCGGCGAGCGCCAGCGCCCCTGCCGCGAGCCGCCGATCGGCCGCGGTCGTGGACGCCCGCCACATGACGTCCGGGCGAGCCGCGGCGGAAGCATCCTGGGTGGCAGGGGCGCGCTGATCCGGCGGGACCGGGATGCGGCTGTCGGCGGGAGGGTCGGGCACGCCGCCCAGATTGTCACAGAGATCCCCGGCAGCACATGGGAGCGGTGTCCCTTCCCGGCCGGGTCACCTGTCCCGGCCGCTGTCCTGCCGGGGTCGTCCGGCTTCGCTCGCCCCAAGATGTTCTTTGTGGTGAATGCTGATCGGCACGGAGGCGATCCGAACCGCGCGCACGCACCTCACGCCGGTGCCACCACCAGCGCCAGCCGTCTGGGCAAGACCGCCGCCATCTTTCGGGTTGAACCTCCTGCCGTACACGCCGCTACTGCCAACTTCGATGACGCGCTTCCACGTCTGCTTCCGGTTGCCGTGACGGACTGTCGTCTTCAAAGCCGTCAGACAGGATGAGTCCGGGCAAGTGGAGCCCTTGACGTAGCAAATGAACGGTTTTTTAATTCGTTCATGGGGCGCATCGCAGGCGTGACCGCCGCAGAAACCCGTGACCGGCTGCTCCAGGCGGCCGCCGACGTGTTCGCCGCCCGAGGCTACGACGGCACCCGCGTGAGCGACATCGCCGCGACCGCCGGGGTGAGCAACGGCGCGCTGTACGCGCACTTCGGGTCCAAGGCCGAGCTGCTGGTCGCCGCGCTGCGGGCGCACGGGCCGCGGCTGCTGGCCACGTTGTTCGCCGCCGATCCCGACCGGTCGATCGCGGACCTGCTGCTCGTCGTCGGCCGGCGGCTGCCCCGACGCCGTGAGGCCTGCGGGCACCTCATCGTCGAGGCGATGGTCGCGGCCCGCCGTGACGAGGAGGTCGCGCGAGCCATGCGCGACTACGCCGGCGAGCGGGCCGACTGGCTCGCCGCACTCGTCCGGGTCGCCCAGGCGGGGGACGAGATCGATCCCGCGCTGTCGCCGGACGCGGTCGCCCACTTCTGCCTCCTGCTGGCGATGGGCAGCGCGCTGGTCACGCCGGCGCTGCGGGCGGTGGACGACGGCGAGTGGAGCGCGCTGCTCGCCCGCGTCGTCGGCGCGCTGGCCCCCACCGACACAACAGCACAGAGGGGAGCACCCCAGTGAAGGTGCAGATCGACTCCGGGCGCTGCCAGGGGCACGGACGCTGCTACGACCTCGCGCCCGGCCTGTTCGGCGAGGACGACGAGGGTTACGGTCAGGTGCTCGGCGAGGGCATCGTGCCGCAGGACCAGGAGCGCACGGCGCGACTGGCGGTCTCCAACTGTCCAGAACATGCGATCGAGGCACTCTAGGAGGCGTGGCATGACCGTCGACGACCGCTTCAGCCGGGACTTCCAGGAGGCGCAGAAGGACCGGCCGCTCGGCACCCGCAACGAGATCATCACCGGGCCGGTCGCGGACTGGGCGACAGACTTCTCCCACGCCGAGCCCGAGTGGGCGGCCGACCCGTACCCCATCCAGGACGAGCTGCGCCAGAGCTGCCCGATCGCGCACACCGAGCGGTTCGGCGGGGCGTGGCTGCCGACCCGCTACGAGGACGTCGCGGCCATCGCCTACGACACCGAGCACTTCTCCTCGCGGGCGATCATCATGAGCAACTTCCGGCCGCCCAAGGAGCTGGCGCCGGTGGGCGGCGTGCCGCCGATCTCCTCCGACCCGCCCTTCCACCACCACGCGCGCAAGCTGCTGCTGCCCGCCTTCACCAAGAACGCGGTCGCCAAGCGGGAAGAGGCCACCCGGGCGTTCTGCCACGCCCTCATCGACGCGATGGAGGGGAAGGAGGTCGTCGACGCCGCCCACGACTACGCCCAGCACATCCCCATGCGGGTCATCGCCGACATGCTCGGCTTCCCGGCGGAGGACGGGCCGAGCTTCCGCGGGTTCATCGAGAGCGCGCTCGAAGGCGTCAACCTGCCGCCGGAGGAACGCCTGGCCCGTACGGAGCAGCTGTTCGACTACCTGCTCGCGCAGATCCGCGACCACGTCGACCACCCGCGCGACGACCTGACCACCTATCTGATCAACGCCGAGCTGGGCGGGCGCAAGCTTGAGCCGTCCCACGTGGCCGGCACGATGGCGCTGCTGCTCATCGCGGGCATCGACACCACCTGGAGCGCGATCGGCGCGTCCCTGTGGCACCTGGCCAAGACGCCCGCCGACCGGCGGCGCCTGGCCGGCGAGCCCGGCCTGCTGCCGACCGCGATGGAGGAGCTGCTCAGGGCGTACGCGCCGGTCACCATGGCCCGGCTGGTCAAGCAGGACATGCACTGGAACGGCGTGGACATGAAGTCCGACGACTGGATCCTGCTGTCGTTCCCGGCCGCCAACCGCGATCCCGCGCAGTTCGACCGGGCGGGCGAGGTCGTCATCGATCGCGAGGTCAACCGGCACGCCGCGTTCGGCCTGGGCATCCACCGCTGCGTCGGCTCGCACCTGGCGCGCATGGAGCTGCGGGTGGCCCTGGAGGTCTGGCTGGAGCGGATCCCGGACTTCACGCTCGCCGACCCGGCGGCGGTGACCTGGGCGACGGGTCAGGTACGCGGGCCACGCACGTTGCCGCTCCGCATAGTGTGGCCGTAGGGGGCAAGCAGGACGGGGGAGACAGAATTCTTCAATTTTCGCCATATTTCATGACATGTGGACGCGGTAGTGTCTCCGTGTCGAGAGCCGCCGGGCCGGCCTGGCCGCATCCGATCGTCGCCGAGGCCGGCAACGGGTTCATCGGCGCACCGGGTTGAGGCTGGTCACCGGGCCTGGGCCCCTGCCGGAGCGGACCGAGGACGTGCGGATGGATGCCCTGTTCCACGACGGATCGCTGTGCGTCTTCCCCGTGCTCGCCGATGACGGCAGCCTGACGCTGCGCCTGGAGGGCTCGATCGACCGTACGACGAGCCCGGCCTGGCGGTCGGCTCTCATGTGCGCCACCGGCCGGGAAGGCGATGTCGTCGTGGACATGGCGGATGTGGAGTTCATCGACGTGGCGGGGCTGCGCGAGCTCGTGAGCGTCGCCCTGTCGCTGCCCGCCGGCCGGCGTCTGCGGGTCCGCCGCCTGGCCCCCGCGATGGCCAAGGTCGTCCGCCTCGCGGGGTGGGACGGGGTCTTCGGCCTGGTTCTGGAGGAGGCTGGACGCCCATGAACACCGCCACGCCCGAGCTGGTCCACCAGGCGCTGTTCTATGACAGCGACCAGGCGTTCCCGGCCGCGCTGACCGGCTTCTGCCTGGACGGGCTGGCCGCCGGCGACAAGATCCTGGCCGTGACGACCGAGACCAACCTCGCCCTGCTCGCCGGCGAGCTGGGCCCGGCCGCGGCGGACGTGGAGTTCGTCCCCGCCCGGAGCTGGTACGACGCGCCGGGCCGGACGCTGGCCGCCTACAACCGCTACGTGGACGCGCACAGGCCCTTCCACCCCCGCGTGCGCATCATCGGCGAGCCGATCTGGGCCGGCCGCGACCCGGTGGCCGAGGCCGAGTGGACCCGCTACGAGTCGGTGATCAACGCCGCCTTCGCCGGGAGCCCGGTCTGGGTCGTGTGCCCCTATGACGAGCGGGTGCTGCCCGAGCGGATCACCGCCGACGCCCGGCGTACGCACCCGTCGCTGGTGACCGGCACCGGTACGCACCACAGCCCCGCCTACACCGACCCGGCCGCCTTCACCTGCGCCATCGACCACCAGCCGCTGCCCGAGCCGGCGGGCACGGTGATGGAGATCCACTTCGACGTCCACCTGCACCGGATGCGCCGGCGCCTGAGCGCGCACGCGATCGAGCTGGGCCTGGGCGCGGAGGAGGTCAACCGGCTGGTGCTGGTGGTCAACGAGGTCGTCACCAACGCCGTCCACCACGGCGGCGGGCACGGCCGGATCCTGCTGTGGGCCGACGAGGACACCGTCGTCTGCGACGTCACCGACCCCGGGCGGATGGACATTCCGTACCCCGGCTACCTGCCGCCCGATCCGACCGCGGGCCACGGCCACGGCCTGTGGATCGTGCGCCAGCTGTGCGAGCTGCTGGAGATCCGTACGGGCGAGGACGGCACCCAGCTCCGCCTCCACCTGGCCCGCGCCTGACCCCATCCGGGGCCCTGGCCGCGGGGGCGGCGGTACGGCAGACTGGGAGCAATCGATCATCGCGCCGGGTCGCCGGGGAGGATTCGTTGAGCGAGCGGGACACGCTGCAACGCAGGACCTGGGCGATCGGCGACTACCGGTTCGTCGGCGCGCGCTTCGTGCTCGCCGCGGAGCTCCTGTGCGAGGCCGCGCGGCTGCGCGCGCAGGAGTCGCATCTCGACGTGGCCACCGGCACCGGGAACGTGGCGCTCGCCGCGGCCCGGCGCGCCGCCCGGGTCACCGCCGTCGATCTGGTGCCCGAGCTGCTCGCGCACGCCAGACGGCGGGCCGAGGCCGAGGCGCTGGAGATCGACTTCATCGAGGGCAACGCCGAGGCGCTGCCGGTCCCCGACGGCTCCTACGACCTCGTCACCTCGACGTTCGGGGTGATGTTCGCCCGCGACCAGGAGCGGGCCGCCGCCGAGCTGCTGCGGGTGGTGCGGCCGGGCGGCCGAATCGCGCTCGCCTGCTGGACGCCGTCCGGCTACATGGGCCGGATGCTCGCGCTCAACGCCGCGTACGTCACTCCGCCGCCCGGCACCAGGCCCGAGAGCCGCTGGGGGACGATCGAGGGCCTGCGCGAGCTGTTCGGCCCCGAGGCCGGCATCGAGGCCGTGCCGCGCGAGCTGTGGTGGCGGTTCGCCGGCCCGGAGGAGCACGTGCGGGCGTGGTGCGAGACGTACGGGCCCACGGTGGTGGCGCTGGAGGCCCTCGACGCCGCCGGGCGGGAGTCGCTCGTCGCCGACCTGACCGAGCTGGTCCACGGGCTGAACACCGATGGCGAGACGCTGCTCATGCCGCTCGAATATCTCGAGATCGTCATACGCCCCTGAGCGGGAGCGCCGGCTCCTTGACCACGCGGCCCCCGGCCAGCACGAACGGCGGGTCGAGCAGGGCGCGCACGTCGGCGAGCGGATCCCCGTCCACGGCGATCAGGTCGGCCAGATAGCCCGGCTTGATCGCCCCGGCGCCGTCCAGGCCGGCGGCCCGCATCCCGGTCTCGGTGGCCGCCATCAGCGCGTCACGCGCGGAGAGCCCGCCGGCGATCATGCCCTCCAGGCCGTCCACCACCCCGCCGACGTGCGGGTGGCGCGGGATGCCCGAGTCGGTCCCGGCCAGGATCGGCACGCCGGCCGCGTGCAGCATGGCCACCCAGCCGCCCCGGATCTCGATGGGGATGGGATGGGCGTGCGCGCCCGCGAGCCCGAGCGTCGGGCACACCCCCGCGCCCGCCGCCACCAGGTCCCGCACCACGGCCTCGTCGTAGCCGTCGCCGCCCTCCGGCGAGATGAACGTGCCGTGCTCGACGGAGTCGACCCCGGCGGCGGCCGCGGCCCGGATGCCCGCGGTGGACAGGGCGTGCGCGGCGACGGTGACGCCGAGCAGGTGCGCCTCGTCCACGACCGCCGCGAGCGCCTCGGGCGACACCTCGAACCGCACCGGATCCGTGCCCGGCGTCATGCGGCCGCCGGTCACCATCACCTTGATCAGGTCGGCGCCGGCCTCGATCTCCTCGCGCACCGCGCGCCTGGCCCGGCCGGGGTCGCCGATCTCGTTGCCCATGAACCAGCAGTGGCCCCGCGGCCGGGTCAGCGGTCGGCCCGCGACCATCATGCGCGGGCCGGGCGTCTTGCCGTCCCTGATCTCGTCGCGGATCCGCGCGGCCAGGCCGCCGGGCGCGCCGAGGTCTCTGGCGAAGGTCACGCCGCTCTCCACGAGCTGCCTGGCCGAGGTGCGCATCGAGTCGATCAGGGCCGGCTCGTCGCGGGCCAGCATGGTCGCGACCGGATCGCTCCCCGCGTCGAAGGCCAGGTGGACGTGGGCGTCCATCAGCCCGGGGAACAGGGTCCGCGTCCCGAGCTCCACGGTGGCTAGGCCGCCCTCGCCGGCGAAGTGGCCGGGCCTGTCGGCGGTGCGGCCCGCCCAGAGGATGCGATCACCCCGGACGACGACCGTGGCGTCCTCGACGACCGTCCCCGAGGCGACGTCGGTGATCGCCCGCGCCGCCCGGTACGCGGTCACCCGCCCCTCGCCCCGATCCGGGATCGCCTTGTGCTCGGTCATCGTTCCGTTCCCCCCTCGCGATAGCCCAGGCTCTGCGACACGGCGGTCGCGGTGTCCTGCACCGCCGCCGACACGCTGGCCAGCCGCCGCTCGTCCACCCGCCGGTCCAGCATGGTCACGCAGACGCAGTATCTGACCTCGCCCTCGGTGTCCCAGACCGGCGCGGACACGCCGACCGTGTGCGGCGTGATCTCCCCGTCGCTCACCCAGACGCCCTCCGCCCTGATCCTGGCGAGGCTGTCCCTGATGGCGTCCGGGTCGGTCGGGGTGCGGTCGGTGTAGCGGGGGAGCGGGGCGGCCAGCACCTCTTGCAGGAAACGCTCGTCCTGGTAGGCCAGCAGGGTCTTGCCCGCTCCCGCGTTCAGCCCGATCGTGTCGCCGATCTCCACGGTGACGGCGGTCTCCGCGTTGATGTCGAGCCGCTCGACGCAGACGTAGCGGTGGCCGCGCAGCGTGTAGAACAGCACGACCTCGCCGGTCTGCTCGGCCAGCCTGATCAGGTGCCGGCGGGCGGCCGTACGCGGGGCGCGCCGCCCGGCGGCGCGGCCGAGCGCCACGGCGGCCGGACCGAGCGAGTAGGACCCCCTGGCCTCGGCCTGCTCCAGGTAGTGGCGCGCCTCCAGGGACCGGACGATCCGGTGCGTCACCGCCTTGTGCATGCCCAGGTGCTTGGCCAGGTCGGACACGCGCCACTCGGCCTGACCGGCGAACGCCTCCAGCACGGTCAGGACCCGGTCGACGCCCTGCAACGCCGCGGGCTTGGCGGGCTCGTCTGTCACGTCTTCCTCCAAGCGCCCATCAGTCCCGTGGATCATGGGGACCATTGTCGGCCACGAGCCGCTCCACCAGCGAACCGGCGTACGCGATCTCCTGCTCGGTGTTGTAGTAGTGCGCCGAGGCGCGCACGACGCCGGTCAGGCCGCGCGCCGGCAGGTCCCACTGCGAGGAGGTGGACCTGGACACGCTGACGTTGACCCGCTCGGCGGCCAGGGCGCTCTTGACGTCTTCGGGCGCCAGGCCGTCCACCGTGAAGGAGACGATGCCGCACCGGCTGCCGCCCAGGTCGTGGACGCGGACGCGGTCGATGCCGGCGAGCGTGCGCCGTAGCAGCTCGCCCAGGGCGAGCACGCGCGCCTCGATGGCCGCCGTGCCGAGACTCAGGGCGTAGTCGGCGGCGGCGCCGAGCCCGGCCACGGCCGCGTAGTTCTTCTCCCACGTCTCGTAGCGGCGTGCGTCCTTGCTCATCTCGTACGTGGTCGGGGAGGTCCAGACGGCCGAGCCGTTGTCGAGCACGGCCGGCTCGAACAGCTCCATCGCGCTCTCACGCACGTAGAGGAACCCGGTGCCGCGCGGGCCGCGCAGGTATTTGCGGCCGGTCCCGGTCAGCACGTCGCATTTGAGCTCGGCGACGTCGAGATCGAGCTGCCCGACCGACTGGCAGGCGTCCAGCAGGAACGGCACGCCGGCGGCCGAGGCCAGCGCGCCGACCGCCGCGGCCGGGTTGATCAGGCCGCCCTGGGTGGGGATGTGCGTCATGGACACGAGCCGGACGCCCGGCCGCGCCAGCTCCCTCTCCAGCTCCCGCAGGTCGATCTGCCCGCTGTCGTCGTCGCCGATCACCCGTACCTCCACGCCGGTGCGGGCGGCCTGCTGCAGGTAGGCGATGGCGTTGCTGCCGTACTCCGAGCGGCAGGTGAGGATCCGGTCGCCGGGGCCGAGCCGCAGGCCGTAGAAGACCATGTCCCAGGCCCGGGTCGCGTTGTCGGCCAGCGCGATCTCCGCGGGCCTGGCGCCGATCAGGGCCGCGAGCGAGTCGTACGTCGCCGCGAGCTGCCCGGCCCGCTCCCGCTGCGTCTCGTATCCGCCGCGCGCCGCCTCGGCCCGCAGATAGTCCACCGTCGTCTCCAGCACGGAGGCGGGCGGCAGCGCGCAGCCCGCGTTGTTCAGGTGGACGAGGTCCCGGGTGCCCGGCGTGTCGTCGCGGACGCGGTCGATGTCGATCATCAAGATGTACGTCAGCCTCGCTTCAGGAATTCTCGGGCCCGTGCCGTCCGCGGGTTCGTCAGCACGGTGTCCGGATGGCCCTCCTCGACGATGACGCCGTCGTCCATGAAACACACGTGATCGGCGACCTCGCGGGCGAAGCCCATCTCGTGCGTGACCACGATCATCGTCATGCCCTCGGCGGCGAGGTCGCGCATGACGGCCAGCACCTCGCCCACCAGCTCGGGGTCCAGCGCGGACGTCGGCTCGTCGAAGAGCATGACCTTGGGCCGCATCGCCAGCGCGCGGGCGATGGCGACGCGCTGCTGCTGGCCGCCGGACAGCTCGTTGGGGTAGTGGTCGCCGCGCGCCGAGAGCCCGACCTGGTCCAGCAGCGCCAGTGCCAGGCGCCTGGTGTCGTCCCTGCCCGCGCCGCTGACCCGCAGCGGCCCGGCCATGACGTTCTCCAGGGCGGTCATGTGCGGGAAGAGATTGAAGCGCTGGAAGACCATGCCGATGTGGCGGCGCTGGTCGGCGATCTCCTTCTCCGGGAGCGGCACGACGTGGTCGCCGTCCACCCGCAGGCCGATCAGCTCGCCGTCCACCCAGACCTCGCCCTCGTCGGCGAGCTGCAGCCCGTTGACGCAGCGCAGCAGGGTGGACTTGCCCGACCCCGACGGTCCGATCAGGCAGCTCACCGAGCCCCTGGCCACCGAGTAGTCGACGCCCTTGAGCACCTCCACGGAGTCGAACCGCTTGCGGATCCCGTGCATCACGATCATGGGGGAGTCCACTAGGCCTCCTTGGCGACGGGGCGGGAGCGGGGGGCGTACCCCTTGGAGTACTTGCGTTCGAGCAGCGACTGGACGTAGCTCAGCAGCGAGGTGAGCAGCAGGTACCAGAACGCCGCGACGATGAGCAGCGGGATCGTCTGGTAGTTGAGCGCGTACACGACCTGGGCGCTGTGCAGCAGGTCCGCCAGGCCGATGACGCTCACCAGCGCGGTGTTCTTGAACGTGGTGACGAGCTGGTTCGCCGTCGGCGGGATGATGGTCCGCACGGCCTGCGGCATGACGATCCCGAAGACCTTGCCCGGCCGCATGCCGAGCGCCTGCGCCGCCTCGTACTGGCCGCGGTCCACGCCGAGCAGCCCGCCGCGGACGATCTCGGCCATGTACGCGCCCTCGTTCAGCGACAGCGCGAGCACCGCCGCCGTCCACGGCGTGACCAGCGCGTTGGCGTCGATGCCCGCCAGCGTCGGCCCGAACGGCACGGCCAGCTCGATCCGGGGGAACAGGGCCGCGATGTTGAACCAGAAGATCACCTGGATCAGCAGCGGCGTGCCGCGGAAGAACCAGATGTAGCCCCACGCCGCCCTGGACACGAACGGGTTGGCCGAGGTTCGCATGACGGCCAGGATGACGCCCAGCACGGATCCGACGATCATGACGACCGCGGTCAGCTCCAGGGTGAGCAGCAGGCCGCGCAGCATCACGGCGCTGAACAGGTACTGCCCGACGGTCGGCCAGCCGAAGTTGGGGTTGGTGATCGCCGCGTCGAGCAGCGTCAGCACCACCAGGATGATCACGGCGATGGCGGCGTAGCGCCACGGGCTCGGCCTGGGTTCGCGGCGGGCCCGCCGCGCGGGCCCTGCGGTGACAGTCACGGGTACGCTCGCCTAGCCCTTGAGCCGGCCCAGCTCGGCGGCGGGCAGTGCGTAGCCGGGCATGCCCCACTTGTCGTAGATCTGCTGGTACTCGGGCCGCCCGTGCAGCACCTCCATCGCCTTGACCAGCGCCTCGGTGAGCTCGCTGCCCTTGATCACGGCCATGCCGCCCGTGGAGGTCAGGCTGGACTCGTCCTTCAGTACCTCGAACTTGGCGCCCTGCGTCTTCTGCGCGTAGCCGAGCACGGGGCCGTCGGCCATGACCGCCTTCACCCGGCCGCTCGCCATGGCCTGCAGGACCTGGCTCTGGTCGGGCAGCTCGACGCCCTTAACGGCGGGCTTGCCCTGGCTCTCGCAGCTCTCCTCGCTGAGCTTCGGCAGCCGGGTGGTGGCCTGGAACGATCCGACGGCCACGCCGACCTGCAGCCCGCACAGCGTCTTCGACGTCAGCTTCTCGGGGTTGCCCGATGGCACCGCGACGGCCGAGCCGCCCTTGGTGAAGGCCACCATGTCGAGCACTTCGAGCCGCTCGGGGCTCGCCGACATCGAGGCCAGCGCCATGCCGTACTTCTTGGACTGCAAGCCGGGGATGATGCCGTCGAGCGGGATGGACACGAGCGTCGGCTCCAGCCCCATCACCCGGGCCAGCGCCCGGCCTATGTCGGCGTTCAGCCCGAGGCTCGTCCTGCCGTCGCCGGCCACGAACGAGGTGGGCGGCGCCCCGGCGCTGAGCACCATCGTGATCTTCTTGGATTGCCGCAGATCGGCCGGCAGCAGGGCCTGGACCTGCGGATCCGGCTGGATCTGGGAAAAGGTGTCAGCCTGTTCGAGGCTTGCGCCCCCGGTCGATTGCCCGCCCTGCGGGGCGTCGGTGGGCGTCGAACAACCGGCCAGCGAAACCACTGACGCCAGTGCCGCGGCGGCAAACTGCACCCTTTTCACGTGCTTCACATCCCCTAGATGAGTCTCTGTGAGAGAGACGATGTATCGCAGAGAGGGACGTTATTAGAGAAGGTCGTCCGCGGTCAATGTTTACGGTTGTCCGAAAAGGGAGGGTCCGTGACCGCGCGCTGGTCACGGACCCGGCTGGGCGGTCGCGCTCAGGTGAGGTTCTTGCGCATGATCTGCCAGGGGCCGGAGCACAGCCCGCAGCCCGTCCCGACGAACATCGCCTTCGCCGCCGCGTCGCCCTTGAGCTGCCACTTCAGCCACGCCGCGCCGACCCGGCCGAACTCGCCGCCGTTGGGCTGCGAGTACGTGCCCAGGTGGCCGACGTCCAGGTTGCCCATGAACGCCGGCAGCCCGGCGGGCAGGCGGCCCCAGTCGTCCATGGCGTTCTCGTAGGCGATGTCGCTGGGCCCGCCGATGAAGTAGCCGATCGGCGCGTGCAGGCGGGCGAGCTGCCCGTTGTCGGCGTCGCTCAGCATGCCGCTGTTCCAGATGCCGGTGGTGGTGACGCGCGGGTCGTCCGACACCTCGTACGCCTCCAGCCCGCCGCACGACTGGCCCATCACGGCGACCTTGGTCGTGTCGATCCGGCCCCTGAGCCGGCTGCCGAGGCGGCTGTTCTCCGCGACGGCCCAGTCCACGGCGTCGATCAGCATCTGCGCGTCGGTGCTGCCCGTGCCGCCCGGCCGGCCGTTGGCGATGACCAGGAAGCCGTGGGAGGCCAGCTCCTTGAGGAAGACCTCGAACAGGGTGCCGTCGGCCCGGCAGGCGCCGTTGCCCCAGGCCACGATGGGCAGGCGGAGGCCGGTGGGCAGGCTCGCGGGCCGGTAGACGGTGTGGCGGGGCAGGCGGAGGGTGGTCTCGTAGTCGGCCGGATAGGGCCCGGAGCCGCCGGGCGCCGCGTGCGCGGGGGCGGCCGGTGCGACCAGGAGCGCGCCTGCCACCACGATCCCGGCGCCCGCCGTGGCGACGCCCCGGATGAGCCGCTTGAGCTTCATGAAACCTCCTGAGTCGGGTCGGCTCGGTGCCGTGACCGTCGCACAGGCGTCAGAAGGCAATCAACGGATGGCGGGCGAAACTGGTGATATTACCGATGCCGGTCGTCATGTATAGGTAATGCATTCTGGTGCCGCGGCTCAGCCGTGTGCCTGCTCCCGCCGCGCGAGGATCGCCAGGCGCTCCCCGCCGAAGAAGGCGCGCGCGAGGCTGCCGCGCACCGCGGGCCCCGCGCCCACGCACTTGCTGACGTAGTGCACGCCTATCGTGATGACGACGAGGATGAAGACGTACGCCCAGATGTCCTTGAGCAGCCCGGCGGCGACTCCGCCGGCGATGATGACGATCGTGACGGCGTAGATGAGCATCGTCCACCACCACTGCTCGAAGCCGCGGGCGAAGACCTTGCCGGGCTCGGGAACGGTGGAGAACTCCCTGCTGGAGGCCCGTACGGTCTGCGTCGCCAGGCGCAGGGTGATGCCGTTGCAGGCCGCCACCGCGAGGGCGCCGGCCGCGCAGGTCCACGGCCAGATCCAGTACAGCCCGGCCCAGAACGTGGACAGGATCGTCGTCGGAACGGCGACGATCGCCATGGAACGCATGAGAAGCTCGGTCGTCCGGGCCAGCCTGCCCGGTATCTCCTTGACCGAGAGCCTGGCGAGCACGGTCTGGTAGTACTTCGCGGCCACCAGCCCCTGGCAGAAGGCGACGATGTTGGCCGCCAGCCCCGCGTCGGCGGCGAACGCGGCCAGGTCGAGCTCGCCCGCGACGAGGTCGTCCAGCTTGAGCAGCGCGGTCTTCGCGGCGATGAACCACCAGGACGCGGTGGCGATCACCGAGAACAGCAGGAGGTATTCCTCGTGCCTGGGCCGGTGGTCGCCCAGCCGCCGCCACTTCATCACCTGCTTGAACTGGGTCGCCACCTCCCGTGACGTGGGCGCGTATTTCGCGAACGGCCGGGAGAAATGGTCGTCCTTCGCCTCGGATTCCTGGCGCACCAGGGAGAAATGGAAATCGAGGTGCACGCGCAGGTCGTCGAACGTGAAACCCCGCTCGGCCGGGCCGAGCAGCAGGCGGCGTTCCGGGCGCTCGTCGATCAGGTCCTCCAGGACCCGGCCGAGAATGGGGCTGGTGGTCCAGATCTCCTCAGGAGTGCGGCCGTCCCGGGGCGGGCTGCCGGCCACGATCTCCATCAGGATGATGCCCAGCGAATAGGCGTCCGCGGTGACGGATTCCGGCCGCCTGTTCTTGATCTCCGGAGCGATGTAGACGGAGTCGTCGTGCTCGGCGATGCCGACCTGGCGGCTGTAGAGATGGTTCACGCCCAGGTCGATCAGGCGGAACTCGCCGGTCTCGCGGTCGAGTATGACGTTGTTCGGTGACAGGTCGAGGTGCTGGTGCTGCGGATTGTTGGCGTCCACCGGAGCGCCGCCGGCGAGCAGGTGGAGCGCGGCGGTGAGTTTCGCGGCGATGTCGTGCGCCTTTTCCAGGCGGGCGGCCATGCTCGGCCCTCCCGCGGCGAAATCCGACATGTGCTCGCCGAGGGTGTTTCCCGGCTGGAACGGCATGATGACCCAGCGGTCCGACGACGCGATGGGTTTGACTATCACGGAGGTAAGCTCGTCGCCGCCGTACGTGGCCGCGTACGCGTCGGTGGCCCTGGCGATGGCGGCCAGCTTGTTCCACGGGAAAAGGACGCATTTCACGGCCAGGGCCGGCCGGGATCCCGCCTCGTTCACCGCCCGGCTCATGCGGCCCTTCAGGATGAACGACGTCGTGCCGGCCTTGTGATATTCGAGGGTGCCGAAATCGAGGTCGTCCCACGTGCGCGCCTCGCTGGAGTCGGCCGCGTGGCCCGCGGGCCGGTAGACCAGCCTGATGGCCTTCTTGATCTGCGGATCGGCGAATAGCGCTGTGCAGTATTCGTCGGCCTCCCGCTGCGCCTCCTGGTCGGGGGACTGGAAACGGCGGTCGAGGAGTTTGAGGGTCAGGCAGACCAGCGACATGACGCCGTAGAGCGACGAGTCGCGTTGGCCGGCGGCGATCCTGAGCCGCGCTTCGTCGCAGGCCGACAGGAAATCGGCGCGGTGCTCCATCTCGTAATTCGAGATGTGGTCGAGGATGTCGTTGAGAAAGGTCTCGGCGCCTTTCTGGACGGTGTCCTCGTCCTGTTCCGCGAGCCTGGCCGTCTGCCGCTCTCCACTCCGGCCCTCGATTTCCTGGAGAAGGGCCTTCGCATACGATCTCGCCGACATCTGCGCCATGAGCGTCCTAGTCTGAATGATCGACGCTGATCACGACATTTCCTATTTTCTGGCCTGTCTCGACGTACCGATACGCCTCAAGGATCTGCTCCAGCGGATACCGGCGGTCGATGACCGGCTTGAACGCCCCTGACTCGATCAGCTCCTTGAAGTGCCGCGCCATCCCCGGGTCGTTCCGCGGGAGCGGGAACAGCACTCTCCGCCCGCCGAGCAGCGGGGTGACGAGCGGCAGGAACACGTTCTGCGACCAGGGGCCCACATCGCTGGCCAGGAAGACCCCGCGCGGCTTCAGCAGCCGCCGGCACCGGCCGAACGAGGTCTTGCCGACCGCGTCGATGACGGCGTCGTATCGCTGCTCGTCTTTCGTGAAGTCCTCGGCCGTGTAGTCGACGACCCGGCTCGCGCCCAGAGATCTGACCAGCTCCAGGCCCTTCGTGTCGCAGACGGCGGTCACGGTGGCGCCGAGGTCGCGCAGGAGCTGCACGGCCGCCGAGCCGATGGCCCCGGTCGCGCCGTAGACGAGCACGTCGTGCCCGGCGCGGACCTTCGCCACCCTGAGGATCGTGAGCGCGTAGTGTGACCCCTCGGTGCTGGGGGCGGCCTCCTCGTAGCTCAGCCCGTCCGGCATGATCGCGAGCTTGCCGTCCTGCGAAATCGTCATATAAGCGGCATGGGCACCGAAGGTCTCGTCGTTGTACCCGAACACTTTGTCGCCGACCTTGTACGACGTGACGCCCGCGCCCACCGCCGCGACCTCGCCCGCGAACTCGGTGCCGATGACCGCCAGCTTCGGCCGGACGAGCCCGGCGAAGAGCCGCCAGATGAACGGCTTGGCCGCGCGTAACGCGCAGTCGGTGCGATTGACCGTGGTCGCGTGGACCTTGACGAGCAGCTCACCGTCCCTGGCCGAAGGTCGCGCCACTTCCGAGACGCTGACCACGTCCGGCGGACCATATCTGGCGCGGACTGCTGCCTTCATGCCTGAATTGTAGCGATCATAAGAAGATCGAATTCAGTACTCGCCCGGCGTTCGGCGCTCGTCGTTTTCCCGCTGTTTCTCGAAGTACGGCTTCATCGCCGGGTAGTAGTCGCCGAAATCCGGCCTGGCCCCGCCCTCTCTCGCGGTCACGAGCATGTCGAGGTAGTACTCCCAGCCCGCGCCCACCTCGCCGACGCCCTCCTCGGTGTCGAGATGGTGCACGAACTCCAGCTCCGTCACGCCGTCCGTCTCGCGCAGGAGCAGCTCCATCCGCCAGTTGCCGTGCCCGTCCGCCATCGAGAGGGCCAGCCGGTGCGGGGGCTCGCACGCGTCGACGCGCATCTCGCACCACGGCGCCCCCTCCTCGTACGCCATCTGCACCTTGATCGTCCGGCCGGGGGCGGCGACGCCCTCCCAGGGCCCGAACCAGCGGGCTGTGCGTTCGGACTCGGACACGCTGGCCCACACGTCCTCGGCGGACGCGCGGAACGTCCGGCGCAGGACGAGATCGCTGCCCGCGCCCGTGCGGAAGAGCCGTCCGGTCGGTATGAGGCTCATGCGATGTTCTCCCTGTCGTCGTGGGTCGTGTCGCGCTGCGCGCGGCGGTCGCGGCGGGTCCGGTAGACCTCGGTCTCCAAGGCGTCGAAGCGGCTCTCCCAGCCCGACGGCTGCCGCACGAGCCCGCTCAGCCACTCGACGAGCTCACCGAGCGGCTCGGGGTCGAGCACGTAGAAGCGCTGCCTGCCGACGAGCTCGTCACGCACCAGCCCGCTCTCACGCAGAACGCGCAGGTGGCGGCTCACTGCGGGCCTGCTGATCGCGAACCGGCGGGCGATCTCGCCCGCGGGCAGGCGCTCGTCGCGCAGCATCACGAGGATCTCCCGCCGCACCGGATCGGCGATCGCCGCCGCTGCCCCGTCCACCCGGAAAGCGTAACCTGTAGGTTACGCGTTCGGCAACCGGCCGCCGGCTCACTCATGGCGGCAGGCCAGCTCCAGCACGTCGGCGAGCTGCCGGGCCGTCGGCAGGAGGCGCAGGGTCTCATCGATCTCGCGCTCGGCCCACTCGCGGTGGCGCGGCTCGGCTTCCGGGTCGATCGCGACGCGCGACTGGACCAGCAGGAAGTTCATCCGGGAGGCCAGCAGCATCGAGAAGTCGGCCGGTCCGGTGACGCGGCCGGGGCCGCCCGCGCGCACGTACGCCTCGTACATGCGTCCCATGGCGCCCAGGTCGGCGACGTGGTCCTCGTAGAACCAGTCGAACAGCGCCCTGGCCAGCTCCCTGCCGGGCGCGGCCGGGCCGAGGTTGTCCCAGTCGACGACCACCAGCGCGCCGTCTTCGCCGGCCAGGACGTTCTCCGGATGCAGGTCGCGGTGGCAGACGACCAGCCCGGCGGGGTCGGCAGGGGCGACCGCCGCGCACAGCTCGGGCACCGCGGCGGCCACGGCGGCGACCTGCGCGGCCCAGGCGGCGTCCGACCCGGTCACCTCAGCCCAATCGGATGCGGCGGGGACGCGGTCGTACCAGCGGTCGGGCGGGCCGCCGTCCGGTTCGGCGGTCGCGGCGGGAGCGCAGCGGTGCAGGCGGGCGAGCAGCGCCCCGAGCAGCTGCGGCGTGGCCGGCGCGGCCGGTGAGACCGGTCGCAGGTCGAGCCAGTCGTACAGGCGCAGCCGCGTCCCGCCGGGCGCGGTCAGCAGGTGGCGGCCCTCGCGGTCGGAGTGGCTCGCCGGCAGCCGCACCCCCGACGCGGCGGCCCGGCGCGCGAACGCCAGCTCCGCCTCGACCAGTGCCTCCGACGGCGGCTCGGCGAAGATCTCCTTGAGCGCGTAGCTGGCCGGGCCGACGTCCAGCCGCCAGATCTGCCCCAGCGCACCGCGCGGGCCCGCGGACACCACAACGTCCGCGTCTCCCCACCCGAACGCGTCCCGCACGTGCGCGACCAGGTCATCGACCACGATCAGCCCTCTCGCCGAGCATCCCCCGACCAGTGTGGTGCGCGGGCACCCCGGCTGGGAAACCGTTTATGCCCGGGTTGTCCAGGCATAGCAGGGTTGGGCCCGGACGTCCCGGCGTGACGGGCGGGTCGCCGCGACGGAAAGGGTTCGCGAAGGCGTCAGGTGCCGAGCTCGCTGACCGCGATCTCGCCCTTGGAGGCGTACTCGGCGATCTGCGGCGAGAGGGTGCCGTCGACCATCACGTCCACCCGCCCGCTGTCCGGCCCGTTCGGCTTGGCGACGCCGTCCACGCGCGCGTTCGGCACGAGCACCCGGCTCTGCCCGGCCGTGGCGGTCCTCGGCACGTGCACGATCTGCACGCGATCGCCGGCCGCCAGGCCGTCGGGGATCTGCCCGGGCCCGAGCAGCAGCCCGACCCGGGCCTTGCCGGGCACGTGCTCGGTGGCCGCGGGTGTGGTCATCGCCCGGGTGAGCAGGGTGCCGGGCGGGATCGTCACGGTCGTGACGGTGCCCGCCAGCCGCTCGCGTTCGGACCACGGCAGGTACGTGCCCACCGGCGCCACCTCCCGCTTGCTCATCGCGGCGAGGGGGATCGGCTGCCCCGCCCCGAGCCGCTGGCTGATGGTGATGACCTCGGTACGCTCGCCCGCCCGCATCGCGCTCACGACGGTCGCGACCGCCCCCGCCAGCACGAGCAGGACGCCGAGCAGCGCGAAGCCGGGGCGGCGCTCGCGCGGCACGTCGGGCAGCCGCGATGAATGTGCATACATCGGTATTTCCTGCGGCATTTCCGGGTCGTGCGGAATATGGGCACCATTGGCAGACTTTCGATTCTTCCACATGGCAAAAAACCTTGCCCGATGGCCTCCGGCGACACGTCGCAGGCCAAAAATGGGAACCCCAGGAATTTCCTCCCTCGACTCAAGGCCGTCGTCGCCAGGCACATCGGCGCTGGTCGCGACCGCAACGCCACGGCGAAGGGTACTCATCGTCAAAGGAGGCGACAATTGCCGAGTCGCCGCGCATCGGGAAACGAGGTCAAGCCCAAGTTTGGCGGCCGGGACAATTGCGTGGCGGCGACCGGCTCCGCACTTGCCGTCACACTCGGGCGCCTCCGGGAGTGAGACCGGGCGCCGGCGGCCCCCGCGCTCCCACCGGCCGGACGGCTGTTGACAGCATCGCGATCAAGTTATTACGGTCATGACCGTTACCAGCGATCTGGGAGGCAGCTCCTCGGAGATCTGCTATTCCAGCTCAGGCCGTAATCTCTTGATCCCGTCGGGGGCCGCATGCACTCATTACGCCGGCTGATCGTCCTCACCACCGCACTCTGCCTGGCCCTGCCGGGCCCGCCCCTAGCCGCGCAAGCGGCCACCTCCCGCTGCGGCCCCGCCGAAGGCACGATCACCTCCCTCGGCCCCGCCAGCGTCACCAACGCCCTCGGCAACGCGGAGTTCGTCGGTGACACCCTCTACGTCGTCACCCGCGGGCTCTCGCCCAACGTGGCCGGCGCGTACGACGTCACCGCCGACCGGGTGACCGCCCACCACGACATCCCCACCGGCATCGGGGCCTGGGCCATGACGAAGGTCGGCACCGACGTCTACATCGGCACCCACGTCCCCTCCGACCTGTACAAGCTGGACACGCTCTCCGGCCAGGTCACCAAGGTCGCCTCCTTCGACGACCACTTCATCTGGAACCTGGCCGCCTCTCCGGACGGCAAGGTCTACCTCGGCATGTCGGAGACGGGCCGGGTGGCCGAGTACGACCCCGCGACCGGCGCCACCCGCGACCTCGGCGTCGCCAGCCCGGGCGAGCAGTACGTCCGCAGCATCGCCGCCGACGCGGACACGGTCTACGCGGGCGTCGGCGCGCACGCCCACCTGGTCGCCATCGACCGGGCCACCGGCGCGAAGAAGGAGATCCTGCCGCCCGAGCTCGCGACCCGCGACTTCGTGGCGAGCATGGCCATGAGCACCACCCACCTGGCGATGGGCATCTCCTCGCAGGGCGAGCTGCTGGTGCTGAACAAGGCCGATCCGAGCGACTACCGGATCGCGAGCGTGCCCGGCGAGAAGTACGTCACCTCCGTGGCCTTCCTCGGCAACCACGTCTACTTCACCGGCCGCCCGACCGGCGCCCTGTACCGCTACCACCTCGGCACCGGCCAGGTGGAGACGCTCGGGGTGCCCTACCCGGAGGCGGGGACGCCGGCCCTGGTCGCGCACGACGGCAAGATCTGGGGCGTCCAGGACGGCGCGGTGTTCTCCTACGACCCGGCCGGCGGCGACCTCGACTACCGCAACCTGGTCGCCCGCGGCCTCAGGGCCGGTCCCGAGCAGCCGATGAACGTCTTCTCCGACGGCCGCTACGTCTACGCGGGTGGCAAGGGCGGCGTACAGGTCCACGACGCCTCCGGCGGCTCCCGGCGCATCGGCGTGCCCGGCGAGCCGAAGTCCATGGTCGAGGCCGGCGGCCGCGTGTACATGGGCGTCTACACCCAGGCGCTGCTGTACGGCCACGTGCCGGGCTCGGACACGGCGGACCTGCTGGCCAGGATCGGCAACCGGCAGGACCGGCCACGTGACATGGCCTACGACGCGCGTACCGGCACGATCGTGATCGCCACCCAGCCGGAGCCGGGCCAGGAGGGCGGCGCCCTGTCGCTCTACGACCCGGACACCGGCGAGCTCGACGTGCGGCGGCCCGTCGTGCCCGGGCAGAGCGTCTACTCCGTCACCGCCGAGCGCGGCACCGCCTACCTCGGCACGTACATCCAGGAGGGCTTCGGCCTGCCGCCCAAGACCACCACCGCCCGCCTGGCCGCCTACGACCTGCGCGCCCGCGAGCTGCGCTGGCAGCTCGAACCGGTCGAGGGCGCGGCCTACCTCGCCGGCGTCGCGCGCCTGGACGGGCGGATCTACGGGGTGTCGGACACCGGGGTGTTCTTCGAGGTAGACCCCGTACGCAGGAAGGTGACCAGGACCGTGCGGGTCGGCACCTACGGCGGCCAGCTCGTGGTCCAGGGCGGCACCGTGTACGGCGTCTCGGGCGAGGCCGTCAGCAGGGGAGACCGGGTCTACCGGATGGACCTGCGCACGTTCACCGCCCGCACGATCGCGGACGGGCTGGCCGGCGACTGGTTCGACGGGGCCAAGCTCGCCGCCGACCCCCGCGGTTGCGGCCTCTACACCCTGCGCGGGCGGGACCTGATCCGGATCAGCACAGAGAGGGATTGAGCATGCGACTGACCACGATTCTGCTGTCGGCCTTGTTAATCGCCGGCGTGGCGGCGGCACCTGCCTCGGCGCAGGACGAGCCGCAGCCGCCCATCGGCTCGGTGACCGACTTCGGCGTCCAGTCGACGGCGCTGACCGTGTTCGAGGGCCATTTCGGCACCGACAGGACAGGGCGCCCGGTCGTCTACAGCGTCCAGATGGGGACGCCCGGCGTGGTGGCCGTGGTCGATCCCGTGACCCGCGAGCACCTGCACACGGCGACGATGGCCGGCTCGTCGGGCGCCTGGGGCATCACCCAGGCCGGCGACGGCACGGTCTACGCGGGCAGCTACCCGAACGCCCACGTCTACCGCTACGACCCCGACAGCGGAGAGGCGGTCGACCTGGGCGCGCCGGTGGCGGGACAGACCGTGCTCTACGGGTTCCAGCCCGGCAAGGACGGCAAGATCTACGGCGGCACCTACCCGGACGCGCACGCCTTCTCCTACTCGCCCGCCGAGGGCTTCCGCGATCTCGGCACGATGGCCGAAGGCCAGCAGTACGTCATGGACGTCGCCGTGGACGCCGAGCGCGAGGTGCTCTGGGCCGCCGTCGGCACCGGCGGCCACGTGATCAGGATGGACCTGAAGACGGGGGAGAAGCGCGACATCTGGCCCGAGGCGCTGCGCGGCGACCCCAACTACCCGTACGACCTCAACCTGGTCGGGGGCAAGCTGTTCGTCAAGCGCAGCAAGCTCCAGGCGATGGTGCTCGACCCCGACTCCGGCGCGATCCTGGCGGAGAACTTCGTTATCAGCTCGCGCGGGACCACCCGCGTGGCCGACGGCAAGTACGTCTACTTCACCTCGGGCACCGCGCTGTGGCGCTACGACCTCACGACCGACACCCCGGAGGCCGTCCCCGGCCCGGTGGCCTCGGGCGGGCCCGGCGTGGGCTGGGGGTTCGTGAACGGCCGGCTCTACGCGCTGATCGGCAACTACTTCGGCGACGCGCTGTCGTACGACCCGGCCACCGGCGCGTCCGAACGGTTCAAGCTGCCCTTCCCCGCCCAGCCGATCGACATCAACAACGTCAGCGCCGGCCAGGACGGGAAGATCTACACCAACCTCTACATCAACGGCAACGTCGCCACCCTGGACCCGGCCACGGGGAAGGTGACCGAGCTGGGCCGGGTCGCCCAGACCGACGGCTGGTTCTGGCACGAGGGGAAGATGTACCTCGGCACCTACCCCAACGGCGGGGTCATGGTCTACGATCCGGCGCAGCCGTTCAAGAGCGGCACCAACCCGGCCGAGCTGTTCCGCCTGATCGGCGACGGCCAGAACCGGCCCCAGGCCTTCGCCACCGGCGGCGGCAAGCTCTACATCGGCAGCACCCCCGACTACGGCCTGTGGGGCGGGGCCCTGACCACCTACGACTACGCCACCGGCGAGCACACCGTGCTCCGCGCCCCCGTCGCCGACCAGGGCGTGATCTCCATGCTGGTCCGTGACGGCACCCTGTGGGGCGGCACGACCGTCAACGGCGGCGGCGGCACCACCCCCAAGGCGAAGGAGGCCAAGCTCTTCACCTACGACCTGGCCACCGGCACGAAGAAGAGCGAGCTCACCCCCGTGCCGGGAGCGAGCTCGATCACCTCGATCGTCGAAGGCCCCGACGGCCTGATCTGGGGGCTGGCCGACGGCGTGCTGTTCATCCTCGACCCCGGCTCGTCGACGGTGCAGCAGCGCGTCGAGCTCCCCGCCGCCTACAGCGGCGTCCAGGACGAGCTGCACGTCAACCCGGACGAGCACGTCTACGCCTCCATCGACGGCAAGCTGCTCAGGATCGACCCGCTGTCCAAGGCCGTCACGGTCCTGCGCGGCAGCGGCACCTACCGCTCCACCCAGGACGCCGCGGGCAACCTGTGGTTCCGCAGCGGCACGAAGGACGCGAGCAACGCCGTCCAGGGAGGCGCCCGGCTCCTGCGCTACGCCCCGCCCGCCGACGCCTGCCCGGGCTCCGACCTGTCGCCGCACGTGGTCGTCAAGTCGGCCGACAGCGGCGTGCGCAACCGCTACCGTCCGGACGGCTGCACCATCGAGGACCTGATCCAGGACGAGAAGTACGCGGGCCGGGAGCTCACCCGGCACGTGGCCCAGGTCGTGGCCGGGCTCGTCGCCGCCAGGGCCATCACCGCCGTCGAGGCCGCGAAGATCCTGCGCGCGACCCGCGACGCTAGCTGAGCCGCAACCCCTCCAGGATCCGGGACAGGGCGGCCCAGGCGTCGTCGAGGTCGCCCTCGTCCCCGGATCCGGCCAGCCACAGGGCGGCCTCGTTCATCGCCCCCGACAGCAGGTGGGTCAGGGGCGCGACCGGCTGCCGCTCGATGACGCCGGCCTCGATGAGACCCGTGAGCGCCTCGGCCAGATGGCGGGCCGAGGCGGCCTCGTCCAGCGCGCGCCACTCGCTCCAGCCCAGGACCGCCGGGCCGTCGATGAGCATGATCTGCTGGATGTCCGGATCGGTGCCGGCCGCGAGGAACGCCCGGCAGCCGGCCGTGAGCTGCTCCCACGGGTCGTCCCTGGCCTCGGCGGTCGTGGCGACCGTCCGGGCGACCTCGCCCTGCACCTGCTCCAGGACCGCGCGGAACAGGTCGGCCTTGCTGCCGAAGTGGTGGTAGAGAGCGCCCTTGGTGACCCCGGCCGCCGCCACGATCTGCGACAGGCCCACCGCCGCGTAGCCGTGGCTCGCGAACAGCCGCCGGCCCTCGCGCACCAGCGTCCGCCTGGTCTGCTCGCGCTGCTCGATCCTGCTGCCCTGGGGCGTCACGGCCACCTCCGTTGACGTACCGATGGTATGCCAGTACCGTACCTTGACATACCAACGGTATGTGAAGGAGTTCTCCATGATGCTGACCAGCTTCTATCCGGTCCTGTGCACCTCCCGGCTGCGCGCGGCGCGCGACTTCTACCTCACGTGGCTCGGGTTCGAGGTGACGTTCGAGGCGGACTGGTACGTGAGCCTGCGCCGGCCGGGGCCGCCGGCGTACGAGCTGGCCCTGCTCGACCACCGCCACCCGACGCTGCCCGAGGGCCATCGCGAGCCCGTGCGCGGGCTGCTGCTCAACTTCGAGGTCGAGGACGTGGACGCCGAGTGGGAGCGGCTCGTCGTACGCGGGGGGCTGCCCGCCGTCCTGGGCCTGCGCAGCGAGGACTTCGGGCAGCGGCACTTCATCGTGGCGGATCCCGACGGCGCGCTCATCGACGTGATCACCCCCATCCCGCCCGCTCCCGAGTACGCCGCCCACTACCAGGAAGGCTGAGAAGATCTGCCGGCCCGTCCCGCGCGGAAGCGGGCACAAGGGCGCTGAGCTGCGTACTTTGGGGATATGCAGACAGACGACGTGGACGCCGCACCCGGCGCCGGCGACGACTCGCGTTACCTGCCGATCGGCGAGCACGGGCTGATCGGCGACCTGCGGACCGTCGCGCTCGTGGGCACGAACGGCACGATCGACTGGTACTGCTGCCCGCGTTTCGACGCCCCCAGCGTGTTCGCCGCGATCCTCGACGCGGACAAGGGCGGGGCGTTCGAGCTGGCGGCCGACCTCCCGGCGACGACCAAGCAGTTCTACTTCCCTGACACCAACGTCCTGATCACCCGGTTCTTCGCCGTCGACGGGGTGGGGGAGATCCAGGACTTCATGCCGATCGAGAAGGACTCCCGCGAGGCCGACCGGCACCGGCTGATCCGCCGGGTCACCTGCGTACGCGGCAGGCTGCCGTTCCGCGCCAGGATCGCGCCCCGCTTCGACTACGCCAGGCAGCCCCACACCGTCCGCTTCGACGGGTCCAAAACGATCTTCGAGTCGGAGTCCCTGACGCTCTCGCTCGCCGCCAGCGTGCCCGTCGAGCACGACGGGCGGGACGCCTGGAGCCGGTTCGAGCTCCAGGAGGGCGAGCACGCGGTGTTCGCCCTCGACCGGGTCGGCGCGGGCATCTCGGTCCTGGACTGCCCGATCGAGGAGGCGGAGGCGCAGTTCGCGGCCACGGTGCGGTTCTGGCGGAAGTGGCTGTCCGCCTCCCGCTACCGGGGCCGGTGGCGGGAGGTCGTCCACCGCTCGGCGCTCACGCTGAAGCTGCTCACCTACGCCCCGACCGGCGGGATCGTTGCCGCTCCGACGACCAGCCTGCCGGAGCGGATCGGTGGCGGGCGCAACTGGGACTACCGCTACGTGTGGGTGCGCGACGCCGCGTTCTGCGTGTACGCCCTGCTCCGGCTGGGCTTCACCGAGGAGGCAGAGGCCTTCATGGGGTTCCTGTCGGAGCACGTCCCGCTCGGCGGCGGCGGCCGTACCGGTCCGCTGCAGATCATGTACGGCATCGACGGCCGCCGGCACCTGCCGGAGCACGAGCTGACCCACCTGGAGGGCCACCGAGGCTCCAGGCCCGTACGCGTCGGCAACGCCGCGGCCGACCAGCTCCAGCTCGACATCTACGGCGCACTCATCGACTCCATCTACCTGTTCAACAAGTGGGGCCACCCGATCTCCAGCGACCGCTGGGACGAGGTGTGCACGCTCGTCAACTGGGTCTGCGACAGCTGGGACCAGCCGGACGAGGGCATCTGGGAGACCCGCGGCGGCCGCAAGAACTTCGTGTACTCACGCCTGATGTGCTGGGTGGCCATCGAGCGCGCCATGCGGATGGCCTTCCAGCGCGGCCTGCCCGCCGACATACCGCGCTGGCGGCGAGCCCGCGACACCATCTACCGCGACATCATGCGGCAGGGCTGGTCGGACACCATGCAGGCGTTCGTCCAGCACTTCGACGAGGACGTGCTGGACGCGTCGATCCTGATGATGCCGCTGGCCAAGTTCGTCTCGCCCACCGACCCCAAGTGGCTGTCCACCCTCGACGCGCTCGGCAGCGGCCTGGTCTCCGACTCGCTGGTCTACCGCTACGACCCCGAGGTCAGCCCCGACGGACTGGAGGGCCCCGAGGGCACGTTCTCGATCTGCTCCTTCTGGTACGTCGAGGCGCTGGCCCGCGCCGGTCGCCTCGACGAGGCCCGGCTGGCCTTCGAGAAGATGCTCACCTACGCCAACCATCTGGGCCTGTACGCCGAGGAGATCGGGCACACCGGCGAGCAGCTCGGCAACTTCCCGCAGGCCATCACCCATCTCGCGCTGATCAGCGCCGCCTTCAACCTCGACCACGCGCTCGGCTGAGCCGGGCGCTCAGAGCACGTCCTCGATCAGGATCGGCAGGCGGCGGACGCGGCGGCCGGTGGCGTGGTGCACGGCGTTGGCGATGGCGGCGGCGACGCCGACCAGGGCGACCTCGCCGAGGTTCTTGACCCCCATCGGGTTGAGCACGAAGTCGGGCTCGTCCACGAAGGCGACGTCGATCCGGCCGATGTCGGCGTTCACCGGGATCACGTAGTCCGCCAGGTCGGCGTTGACGAAGCCGCCGTAGCGCGGATCGACCTCGCTGTGCTCGCGCAGCGCGGCGCCGACGCCCCACACCACCGCGCCGCGCACCTGCGCCTCCGCGGTCACCGGGCTGGCCACCCGGCCGCAGTCGGCCACGCTGACCACCCGGGGGACGCGGATGCGCCGAGTCCCGGGCTCGATCCTGACCTCCGCGAAGTGCGCGATGAAGCTGAAGGAGACGCAGTCGGGGAACTCGGGCCCGGCCAGGGCCACCAGGCCAGCGCGCATCCGCTCGATCATCTCGGGCGGCTGGCCCGGACCCTGGGTGACGGCCTCGGCCTCGACCTGCTCGCGCCCGGTGGCCGTGACCGCGGCGGCCAGGTCCACCGGGCCCTCCTGCGCGGTCCCGAGCCGCTCCCGCAGCTCCCGCAGGGCGGCGTGCACCGCGCGCAACGTGCTGTTGGTGCCCCAGGCGCCGGCGGTCAGGTGGTGCGGCGCGAGCGCGGTGTCGCCGACGGCGACCGTCACGGCCTCCGGATCGATCCCGAGGTCGCCGGCGATGGCACAGGTCAGCGCGGTCGTCAGGCCCTGGCCCATCTCGTGCCCGCCCACCTCGGCCACGATCCGGCCGCCGCTGTCGGCGCGCAACCTGGCCAGGGTCGGCACCGTGAGCGACGGATAGGCGCCCGCCGCCACCCCCCAGCCGATCAGGGCGCCGTCGTCGCCGGTCATGGAGCGGGGATCCGGCGTGCGCTCGGCCCAGCCGAACAGCTCCGCGCCGCGGCGCAGGCACTCCGCCAGGTGCCTGGAGGAGAACGGCTTGCCGGTGACCGGGTCCGCGGCGGCGTCGTTGGCCAGCCGGAACTCGACCGGATCCCGTCCCGTGGCATAACAGAGCTCGTCCACGGCCGACTCCATCGCGAACGCGGCCGAATGCTCGAAGGGCGCGCGCATGTAGCCGGGCGTCTGGGTGTCGGTCTTGACGTGCCGCTGCCGGCCGCGGAAGTTCGGGATGTCGTAGAGGCGGGAGGTGATCTCGGTGTACGTCGCCGGGAGCAGGTCGAACCGGGACGCCTGCTGGTCGACCTCGTGGATCGCGGCGAGCAGCCGGCCCGACCTGTCGGCGCCGAGCCGTACGCGGTGCCGGGCCACGGGACGGAAGCTGGCCGCGTGGAAGGTGTGCGCCCTGGGCAGGACCAGCTTGACCGGCCGCCCGATCCGGCGCGCGGCCACCGCCAGCGGCGCGAGGTGCGGTTGCAGGGAGTTCTTCTGCCCGAACCCGCCTCCCACGTAAGGGGAGACGACCCGGATCCGCTCGGGGTCGATGCCGAGCTGCCTGGCCAGGCCGCCGCGCAGGGCCCCGACGGCCTGCGTGCCCTCGTGCACGAGGAGCGAGTCGCCGTCCCACTCGACCACGCCGCCGATCAGCTCCATCGGCACCTGGTGCTGCGGGCCGCTCTGATAGATCTCGTCCACCCGCACCGGGCTGTCGGCGAACGCGCCGTCGGCGTCGCCGGTGACGATGTCGGCGAGGAAGGGCAGCGGGATGGCCTCCTCCTGGAGCACCGTCTCGGTGCCGGCCGCGCCCGGCACCACCGCGAACGGCTCCCTGTCGTACCGGGCGCGGACCAGGCCGGCCGCCTGCGTGGCGGCGACCAGCGTGTCCGCCACGACCAGCGCGATCGGCTGGCCGCGGTAGGCGATGTGGTCGTCCAGCAGCGGTTGCAGGCTCTGGAACGCGTACCCCTCCGCCATGATGTAGCCCGCCGGGCCGATGCCCAGGTCGTCGAGGTGCGACAGGATCAGCAGGACGCCCGGCACGGCGGCCGCGGCCTCGGTGTCGAGCCGGGTGATGCGGCCCTTGCCGGCGGTCGCGACGACGGGCATCGCGTACGCCAGGCCGTCGGGCGTGTGGTCGGCGCCGTAGCGCGCCGCCCCGGTCACCTTCTCCCTGGCGCCGACCCTCGGCACCCGCGCCCCCGTCATCGCGCGGCCCCGTCCATGGCCCCTGCCATCGTGCGGCCTCGTCCCCGCCCCACGGCCCCCGTCATCGCGCGGCCCGCTCTCCGGCGATGCGCAGGGCCTCGGCGACGGTGCGGATGCCCAGCTCGATGCGGAAGGCGTTGTGGGTGCCCGGACGGGCGCCGGCGAACGCGGTCTCGCCGGCCCGGCGCGCGCTCCGGCCGTTCAGCACCTCGCCGAGCAGCTCCCGCTCGGCGCCGTGACACCGCCAGGGACGCGTGGCGACCCCGCCCAGCGCGATCCGGCAGTCCTGCACGATCCCCCCGCCGTCCAGCGCCACCGCCACGGCCGCGGAGACCAGCGCGAACGCGTACGACTCGCGGTCCCGGATCTTGTGATAGGTCGAGCCGCGCCCTGTGGGCGTGGCCGGCACCCGGATGCGCAGGATCAGCTCGTCGGCCGCCAGCGTGTGCTCCTTGTCGGGCGTGTTACCCGGCTCCAGGTGCAGGTAGGCGAGCGGTACCGTGCGCTCGCCGCGCGGGCCCGCGACGTCCACGACGGCGTCGAAGGCGAGCAGCGCGACCGCCCAGTCTCCCGGGTAGGTGGCGATGCAGGAGTCGCTGACGCCGAGCAGGGCGTGCCCGCGGTCCAGGCCGCCGATGGCCGCGCAGCCGCTGCCCGGCCGCCGCTTGTTGCACGGGAACGGCGGCCCGCCCCGGAAGTAGGCGCAGCGAGTGCGCTGGAGCAGGTTGCCGCCGACGGTGGCCATATTGCGCAGCTGCTGGGAGGCCGCCTTGACCAGGGATTCCGCCAGCGCCGGGTAGTCGCTGACCAGCACCGGGTCCGCCGCGACGTCGGCCATCAGCGCCCCCGCGCCGAACGACAGCTCGCCGGGCCCGGCCGTGTCGATGCCCGCCAGCTCGCTGAGCGCGTGGACGTCCACGACGGCCGACGGGGTCTCGATGTCGAGCTTCATCAGGTCGTACAGCGTGGTGCCGCCGGCCAGGACCTTCGTGCCCGGCTCGGCGGCGGCCAGCGCCTCCAGGGCTTCGGCGAGGGTGGCCGGGGCGGTGTAGGCGAAGGAGTGCACGCCTTCACCCCTCCCACCGGATGGCGGTCTCCCGCACCGCCTCCAGGATGCCCGGGTACGCGCCGCACCTGCACAGGTTGCCGCTCATGTACTCGCGGATCTCGTCGTCGTCGCCGGCGTGCCCCTCGGCGATGCAGGCCAGCCCGGACATCACCTGTCCCGGCGTGCAGTATCCGCACTGCAGGGCGTCGTGGTCGATGAACGCCTGCTGCAACGGGTGCAGGGGCCCGCCGGGGTCGGACACCCCCTCGATCGTGGTGACCGCCCTCCCGTTCGCCTGCACGGCGGGCAGCAGGCACGAGACGATCCGGCGGCCGTCCAGGTGGACCGTGCACGCCCCGCACTGCCCGTGGTCGCAGCCCTTCTTCGTCCCGGACAGACCCAGCCGCTCGCGTACGACGTCGAGCAACGACTCCCGCGGGTCGACGTCCATGCGGACGGCCCGGCCGTTCACCGTGAACGCCGTCGCTACCTGGAAGGTCATATGCGCCACGCTAATGCGCGAAATCCCTGTGGTCCGCATATGCCGCGATAAGTCACGGTCAAGAATCGCCGCAGGTCAGACGTACTATGCTGGTCTGCGAGCTGTCGCTCGACGCGTGGATGGATGCTGATATGCCCGCACCCGACAAGCCGGCAGGCGGCACGGCGGAAGAGACGTTTCCAGCGGTCGTCGTGATCGACGACACGGGCGCCGTGACCGGCTGGTCGCGGGCCGCGGAGGAGCTCTTCGGATACCGGGCCGCCGACGTCCTCGGCCGATCCTGCGCGCCCCTCCTCATCCCGCCGGTCACACCTGGCGACCGCGAGGCCCGCGTGGCGACCTGGGCCGCGCGGTTCGGCGACCAGGAGCGCTGGTCCGGCCTGCTCGAAGCCCGCCACCGCGACGGCCGGCAGCTCCTCATCCGGGTCTCCGGGTCCCGGCTGCGCACCCCTGAGGCGCGGGCCGCGTGGCTGCTGTGCATGACGCCGGCGACGGCGGAAGAGCCCGGCCGGGCGGCCGACCTGCTGGAGCCGCTCATCAACCACTCTCCGGTGGCCATGGCCATCTGGGACCGCGATCTCCGGTGCGTCTGGCTCAACTCGGCGGCCCAGGAGCTGCACGACGTCTTCCCCCACTACGAGATCGGCCGCTCCCTGCGGGATCCCATACCGGGGATCGACGTCGAGGCCGCGCGGGACGCCATGTCACGGGTGCTCAGCGAGGGCATCCCCATGATCGACCGGGAGGCCCGCTGGACCGCGGCCGACGGGAGCGCGCAGCTCACCCTGTCGACCTCGCTGTTCCGCCTGGACGGCGTGGACGGGCTGCCCCTGGGCGTGTGCTCGCTGGCCCTGGACATCAGCCGCAGCCGCGCCCGCGACCGCCTGGCCCTGCTGCGCGAGGCGAGCATCCGGATCGGCAGCACGCTCGACGTCACCAGGACCGCCCAGGAGCTGGCGGACCTGGCCGTGCCGGTCATCGCCGACTACGTCACGGTCGATCTCGCCGAGTCGGTCCTCCCGGACACCGAACCCCTGCAACGGCTGGCCGGCTCCGAGGCGCGGATCCCCGTCTTCCGCCGCGCGGGCGTGGCCTCGGTCCACGACGGGGTCCCCGAGTCCCTCTGGCCCCGGGGGCAGGCGGTCTTCGTCCCCCCGTCGTCCCCGTTCACCGAGGTCCTGTCCTCCGGCCGGTCGCATTTCGAGCCGCTGCTCGACACCTCGTCAGGCACCTGGCTCGATGAAGACCCGGCCAGGGCCGAGATCATTCACGGCACCGGGATGCACACGCTGATCATCGTCCCGCTGGCGGCGCGCGGCGAGATCCTGGGCGTCACGGTGTTCGTCCGCAACGACAACCCCGCGGCGTTCACCAAGGACGACCTGATCCTCGCGGAAGAGCTCGTCGCGCGGGCCGCGCTGAGCCTCGACAACGCCCGCCAGTACACCCGCGAGCGCACCGCCGCCCTCGCGCTGCAGCGCAACCTCCTGCCCCGCAACCTGAGCGGCGGCGACGCCGTGGACGTGGCCTCGATCTACCTGCCATCCGACACCCACGAAGGGGTGGGCGGCGACTGGTTCGACGCGATCCCGCTGCCCGACTCCCGGGTCGCCCTGGTCGTCGGCGACGTGACCGGGCACGGCATCAACGCCGCGGCCACCATGGGACAGCTGCGCACCGCCGTGCGCACCCTCACGTACATGGGGCTGCCGCCCGACGAGCTGCTCGGCCACCTCGACGACCTGGTCGTCCGCCTGACGGAGGAGGACGCGGGCGCCGACGGCTTCCCGCTCGGCCCCACGGGCGCCACCTGCCTGTACGCGGTCTACGACCCGGCCACCCGGCGCTGCACCATGGCCACGGCCGGGCACCCGCCGCCCGCGCTCGTGGACCCGTCCGGCGTGGTCAGCTTCCCGCGCCCGCCCAGCGGCACCCCGATCGGCGTGGGCCTGGGCTCCTTCGGGTCCCTGGAGCTCGAGCTCGCCGAGGGCACCCTGATCGCCCTCTACACCGACGGGCTGATCGAGACCAGGGAGGCCGACATCGAGGCGGGCATCGACCGGCTCGGCGCCGCGCTGGCCGGGGCCGCGGTGCCGCTGGAGAGCCTGTGCGGCACGGTCATAGACATCATGCTGGGCGGCACGCCATCGGAGGACGACATCGCCCTCCTCGTCGCCCGCACCCGCTGACCCGCCGGCGTCATCGGGGCTCTTCCGCCTGGGCGCGGGCGGACAGGCGCCTGCCGAGGCGCTGGGCCGGAGCCTCGATCAGGTGGTAGGTCAGCAGGCTGAGCGGGATCAGCACCAGGTAGTACAGCAGCGGGTTCGGCAGCACGTACAGCAGGATCGGGTGCAGCAGGTAGAGGGAGAAGCTGATCACGCCGAGCCGCGTCAGCCAGCGCGGGAACGCCCGCTCGCGCAGCCCGAACGCCAGCGCGAAGACGGCGAAGGCCAGCACGAGCGCCGGGGCCCAGCCCGGATCGTCCTTGGCGGGCACTCCGCACACCAGCACTAGGGCCACCGCGACCGCCGCCGTACGCCAGGAGATCGTCCCCTGCTGGGCCCGGTGCACCGCCGTTCCGGCGAACATGGTGGCCAGGATGATCACACCCTGCCAGGTGCCGCCCCGGCTGCCCACGATCACCAGCGCCAGGCCCAGCAGGCCGCCCGCGACCGCCGCCACCGTGCGGATCCGGCCGGTTCCCAGCGCCGTCACCGCGACGGCCGCGACGGCGGCGAGGGCGAGCAGCGCGGCCGTGCGGTCGGCGCGGCCGTCGATCACCGACCCGTTCATCAGCAGGCCGAGTGGCACCGCCGCCAGCGCCAGCGCCACCGCGATCCCCGCCGACCGGTGCGCCTGCCGCGTCGCGAACAGCGCGACGCTCATCAGGTAGAACGCCATCTCGTAGGAGAGCGTCCACGTCACGCTGATGACGGAAGGCAGGTTGAGCAGCTCCTGCAGCATCGTCATGTTGCCGAGCACGACGAGGGGCAGCGGGCGCTCGGCCAGCTTCGGCTCGGCGGGGACTAATCCCGCGTACGCCAGCGACAGCGCCAGGCAGCAGGCGGCCAGCAGCAGCGGGAGGAGGCGGAAGGCCCGGCCGGTCCAGAAGGCGCGCAGGTCGCCGCGCCGTTCCAGGGAGGCGGGGATGATGTACCCGCTGACCAGGAAGAACACGAACACGCCCCACGTGCCGAAATCGAGCCGGCGGTCCACCTCCGCCCAGAGGCCGGGCAGGAAGGTCCAGCCGGCGTGGTGCGCGGTGACGGCCAGCGCGGCGGGCCCCCGCAGGGCGTCCAGCCAGGCCAGCCGGTTGGGGGCCGGGAACATCTGAGGGATTCTAGGCCATGCGTCGATTTGTCCGACTCCGGCCGGCCGCCGGGGTCAGCCGGCCAGGGCCCGCGTGATGTCGTCCAGCACGGTCTGCGCCGCCAGCGGCCCACCGGCGCTGTTCCAGGCGGAGCCCTCGACCACCACCACGTGGCCGCTCTTCTCGGCGCCCAGCTCGGTGAAGTTGGGCACCTTGGCCGCCTCCTCGTACGCCTGCTGCCCCGCCGTCCGGTCACCCAGCGCGCCGAGGAACATCCAGTCGCCGTCGATCGTGTCGAGCTTCTCCAGGCTGACCGGCTCGCTGTGGCCGGAGCTCTCGCCCTGCTGTCCGGCGGGCCGGCCGAGGCCGAGCGCGGACAGGGTGGAGCCGACGTGGCCGACGCCCTTGCCGACCACGGAAGGGGCACCGTTCTGCCAGCGGATGACGCTCACCGTCGCGCCGGCGTTCTTCCCCAGCTTCGTCTTGACCGACGCCACGCTCGCGTCGAAGTCCGTCAGCCACTTCTGCGCCTCGGGGCCCTTGCCCAGCACGTCCGCGGTGACGGTGAACGCCTTGCGCCAGTCCTCGTTGAGCTTGGCGGTGAGCACGGCCGGGGCGATGGCCTGCAGCTTGTCGATCATCCGCTTGGCGCCGACCGTCTCGTCCAGCAGGATCAGGTCCGGCCTGAGCGTGGCCAGCCGCTCCAGGTCCGGCTCGGCGACCGTGGCCACGATCTGCGCCTTCCCGGCCTTGGCGGCCAGGTACGTGGACACGCCGCTCTGGCCCCTGCCCGCGGTGGTCCCGACCGGCTGGATCCCCAGCGCCAGGGCCGCGTCGAGGGTCGGCTCGCTCAGGGCGACGACCGTTTTCGGCGTGGCGGGCACCTGCACCGTCCGGCCCGCGGCGTCGGTGACCGTGCGCGTGGCGGCGGACTCGTCCGCCGCGTTCGTCGTGCCGCTCTGCCCGCCGCCGCAGGCGGTCACGACGAGCGCGCCGGCCAGGAGGGCGGCGGTGCTCACGGCTCGCCGGAATGCCTGCTTGCACATCATGGGGACGTTGCTCCTCGGAGTCGAGATGATCATCAGGGGGCCAGGAGGGCGATCAGGCCGTCGGCCAGCGAGCCGCGCCAGCAGGCGTAGTCGTGGCCGCCGTTGTACTCGGTCAGGACGACCGGGCAACCGTGCGAGCGCAGCACGGCGTCCAGGATGCGGGTGTAGCCGACCATCGGCCCCTCGTGCAGGCCGACGTCCAGGCGCAGCCTGATCGGCGGCCCATCGCGCTCCGGGAGCAGCTCGGCGAACCGCTCGGCCAGCCAGGGAGCTCCTTCGGCCGAGAGCTTGGGCACACCGGGCTCCAGCCCGGGCCGCCACCACAGCGACGCCGACTGCGCCAGCACGTTGCCGAACCGCTCGGGCCGCAGCAGGCCCGCGTACAGGGCGGCCATCCCGCCGAGGCTCTGCCCGGCGACGACGGTCCGCGCGGGGTCGCCGGTGATCGGCCACCGCTCCGCCGCCCAGCCGAGGACCTCGTCGGCGAGGAAGCGCACGTACGGCTCGCGCGCCCCCAGCTCCTCCCAGCGGACGGCGTTGCCGACCGCGTCCGGGGCCACGACGACCAGCGGAGGCACGGCGCCGTCCGCGATGAGGGCGTCGAGGGTGTCCTGGAACGCGAGCCCGCCGAACCACGCGTCGCCGTCGCACAGGACCGCCACCGGAGCTCCCGCGGGCACGCCGCCCGGCGGGACGTACGCCCACACCGTCCGCTCGGCGCCCAGCGCACCCGCGGGCAGCCGGTGCTCGTGCACCTCGCCGCGCGGGATCCCGGCCCGCCGGCCCGCCCAGGGCTGGGGCGGCGCGGCGGGCAGAGCGACCACGGAGGCGTCCGCCCAGCCCCAGCGGCCGGGCAGGCGATGGGGATTGAGCGGATCGGGCCGGCCGCGCTCCATCAGCGCGGCCTTGGACGGGTCGCCGCCGGCGGACACCATGCGGTAGGAGCCGCGGTGGTCGGCGCGCAGCCGGTAGGTGAGGTGCCAGACGTCCGTGCCGGGCAGCCGGCGCATCCGGGAGGCCGCCGGATCGTCGCGGTCGGCGACGCGGTTGAGGGCCACCAGCATCTGCTCCTGGGCTGGGCCGCCGCGCCAGAGGAAGGTGACGGCACGGTGGCCGGGATCGCCGTCGATGGCCTCCACCAGCGGCGTGCCACGGCGCTCTGCCGACGCCCAGAACTCCGCCAGCAGCTCTGCCCGCCCGGCGGAGCCGTGCGCGCCGGCCAGGCCGCGCTCCAGGCGCTCGACGCACGGCCCCGTCGTGACGTGGGCCGCGGGCCGCTGAATTTCCGACACGGGTGTCTCCGGTGCTCGATGTGGTCAGTTATGGGCGGGGTTGCGCGCGTGGCCGTAGGGGTGGTTGGAGGTGTGGCCGTGGGGGCGGTCCCGCGCGTGACCATGGGCCGGTTGCGCACGTGGCCGTGGGCCGGTCCCGCGCGTGACCGTGGGGTCGGTCCCGCGCTTGGCTATGGAGCCGCCGGAGCCCGGAGCACGGAGCCCCATCAGCCCCCCGATCACCACCAGCAACTTAGCTTAGCCTAAGCTAACTTCATGCCATCTCGACCCTCCCCGTCGGGCGGCGCGCCCGGGGTCCTGACGCGCCCCGACCAGGGAGAAGCCAGGCCGCGACGCGGTCGCCGCGCGGCGCGCGGGGGCGGGCTCCTGCTGGGTCTGGCCCTGCTCGCGGCGGTGGTCCTGGCCAGCCTGGCGATCGGGACCAAGCAGATCCCCGCCGACCAGGTGTGGTCGGCCCTCTTCCACCCCTCGGGCACGGCGAACGACGCGATCGTCCAGCGGCTGCGCCTGCCCCGCACGCTCATCGGCGCCGCGGCCGGGGCCGCACTCGGCCTCGCGGGGGCCGTGATGCAGACACTGACCCGCAACCCGCTCGCCGATCCCGGCCTGCTCGGCGTCAACGCCGGCGCGTCCGCCGCCGTGGTGACCGCGATCAGCGTGTTCGGGATCACGTCCTTCACCGGATACCTCTGGTTCGCCCTGGCCGGCGCGGCCGTCGCCGCCGCCCTGGTCAACGCGCTGGGCGGGAGCCGCAGCGCCACCCCCATACGCCTCGCGCTGGCCGGGACGGCCGTCAACGCCGCCCTGTTCGGCTACATCAACGGGCTGCAACTGCTCGACCTCGGCACCCTGGACAGCATGCGGCACTGGTCCATCGGCACCATCGCCGGCCGCGAGCTCGACCTGCTGGTGACGGTGCTGCCGCTGCTGGCCGGAGGCGGGCTGCTGGCCCTCGCGCTGGCCAGGCCGCTCGGCGCGCTCGCACTGGGGGAGGAGGCGGCGCGCGGCCTCGGCGCCAGCCCCGGGCGTACGAGGGCGCTGTCCATCGTGGCGATCACCTTGCTCTGCGGCGCGGTGACGGCCGTGTGCGGGCCGATCGGCTTCGTCGGCCTGCTGGTCCCGCACGCGGTGCGGCCCTTCTCCGGACCGGATCCGCGTTGGCTGCTGCCCTACTGCGCCCTGTACGCGCCGGTGCTGCTGCTCGGCTGCGATGTCATCGGGCGCGTCGTGATCCCGCCGTACGAGATCGAGGCGGGCGTCGTCACCGCGTTCCTCGGCGGGCTGATCTTCATCAACCTGGTACGTCAGCGAAGGATGGCCCGGCTGTGACCACGAGGAGAGGGCCCGTCACGGCACGCTGGGGGGACCGGTCGCTGCGCTTCGACCAAAGGGCCGCGCTCGCCTGCCTGGCGTTCGCGGCGGTCGCCGCCGTGATCGTCGTGCTCTGCCTCGGCACGGGGACGTACGCGCTCAGCACGCTCGAAGTGATCCGTACGCTGGCCGGCGACGGCCCACCGGGCGCCGAGTTCATCGTCCAGGGGCTGCGGCTGCCGCGCGCGCTCGACGCGCTGCTCGTCGGCTTCGGCATGGGCCTGGCCGGCGCGATCTTCCAGTCCCTGTCGCGCAATCCGCTGGGCAGCCCGGACATCATCGGCTTCGGCAACGGCGCCTCCGCGGGCGCGCTGGTCGCCATCATCCTGCTCGATGTGGGCATGGCGCAGACGGCGCTCGGGGCGGTCTGCGGCGGCCTGGCGACGGCGGCGGCCGTGTACCTGCTGGCCTGGAAGCGCGGCGTGCAGGGCTACCGGCTCGTGCTGGTGGGCATCGGCGCGTCGGCGGTGCTGGGGGCGGCGACAAGCCTGCTCTACGTACGGGCGGAGATCGGCAAGGCCGCCCAGGCCGCCGCCTGGATGATCGGCTCGCTCAACGGGCGCGGCTGGGCCGAGGTGTCGACCATCGCGGCGGGCCTGGTCGTGCTGGTGCCGGTCGTGCTGGCGTACGCGCGCCGGCTCACGCTCCTGGAGATGGGCGATGACGGCGCCGCCGCCCTGGGCGTGCACCCGGAACGCAGCCGCCTGGTGTTGATCGCGACCGGCGCTGGGCTGACCGCCGTGGCCGTGGCAGCGGCCGGGCCGATCCCGTTCGTCGCACTCGCGGCCCCGCAACTGGCCCGGCGGGTGACGCGTGCGGCGGGGCCGAACCTGCTGCCTGCCGCCTGGATGGGCGCGATACTCGTGGCCGGGGCCGACTGGGCCACCCAGGCCGTCTCCGGCTCGGCGATCCTGCCGGTCGGGGTGATCACGGGGATGGGGGGCGGGGCGTACCTGGCCTGGCTGCTGCTGCGCGAACGCCGGTCCGGGGGACTGTGATGGCGGGCGTCGATCGCGCCCTGCTGCCGTCCGAGCCCGTGCCGACAGCGGGATCGCCCTCACCGCAGAGGATGCCGGACTCGGGGTTGCCTGTCCGGAACGACCGTCGCGTTGCTCACCCTGATCTGGGCTTGCCGATCGGGGACGCTCGATCGTGCGGCACCGGTTTTTGGAAAACGGGATCCCGGCTGAGTCACCGGCACCGAGTGTGACGGATGTCTCCTACCTCAAGCTGATCATCGTGGCTCCCGGGCCGGGTTCGGAGGCCGCCCGGGAACCACGCAATCTTGGATCAGAGTTTGAACAGCTTGACGTACGGAGCGGTGATGCGATGCACTTCGGCGCCGAAATCCACGAGGACTGCGATGCCCTCCTCGACACCGATCACCGAGCCGAGGCCGTATTTGTCATGGGTCACCCTGTCCTGGAGCGCGAAGTGCTCGGCAGGCGGGAGGGGCACCTCAGGTACGTTGAACGGACTTCCGGGCAAGCGCTGCCGGGTGGCGACTCGTTTCGGCCTCATTTACACAGTATGCGCTGTTCCGCGGCCGATTTCTCGACGTCGCGGTTGAATCATCGCCACACATAGGGCGCAGCCGCGGTCAACGGGGCCTGTCGGACGGGTTTCTTCGCCCGCGAAGCCCGGCGAAACCGAGCACCAGCCCGACGATGAGAACGATGGGCCCGATGATCGCCCAAGTGGTGTCACCGCTCATGACGCTGCCGCCGACGATGCCCAGCCCTTGGAGCGTCCATACGGCGCCGGCCACGACCAGGAGCAGGCCGAGGGCGAGAAGGATCCATGCTTTCACCGCTTGCCTCGTTTTCCTGTCATGGCTGGGGTGGCTCTGGGTGGGCCTCAGGTCGCAGCCGGGACATGGCCGCGAACGGGGGCACCTTCAGCATGTCACGATCAGCGGCCCCCGTGCAGGTAACCCCGCCCACACCGGCCCCTGGGCGCGCCCCGCGCACGCCGGCTCTCGGGGACACGTCGCCACATTTAGCCCCGGGACGGGCCCTCACGGACACCGGGCACACCCGCTGCTGCCTCTTCGGGTAGGGGGCGCAGGCCGTAACGGGCCCTCGTGGGGCACCGGGCACACTCCCGCTGTATGCCCTTGCCGGTAGGGGCAGGCCGTGACAGGCCCTCGTGGGCACCGGGCACTCTTCCGGCCACGCGTCGCCACCGACGGCTCTCCTGGGCACGCGCCCCCGGATGCCGGGCACCGCGTCGGGGCGCCCCGGCCTTCGCAGTAGCGCGCCTAAGAGAGCCGTGCGCAGAGGCGGGGCCCAGGAGAGCGTACGCAGGGGCGCGGGCACTGGAGAGCCGTACGCGGAGAGGCAAGGGCCCGGGAGTGCCGTACGCGGGGGCGCGGGCCCTGGAGAGCCGTACGTAGGGGGTGCGGGCCCAGGAGCCGGACGCGGAGAGGCAGGGGCTCGGGAGGGTCGTACGCGGAGAGGCAGGGGCTCGGGAGAAGCGCCCAGAGGGCGAGTCGGCAGGTGACTGGTGACCTCACCCCTTGATCTGCCTGACGATGCTCTCATCGGTGATCCGGCTGTCCCCGGCCAGGAGCAGAGCCTTGCTGAGGATGAGCGCGAGGCGGCCGTCCTCCTCGAAGGGCAGGAACAGCCCGGTGTCCTGGCCGTGTGCGGGCACGATGCAGAGGTAGACGTCGCCGGGATCCATGAGGATGTTGGCACTGCCCAAGTGGATGCGGTAGGTGCGCAGATCGCCGCGGACGACGAGGTGGCGATCGGTGAGAGTGCAACGGCCGGCGATGGCCATGCGCGGGAGGAGACGGGCCAGCGCGTCGCGGCGTACCTCGCCTGAGGGCGGCAACGCGCCGAAGGACGTCTCGCGCCAGTAGCCGAGATGGCGGTCGTCACCGCGATCGGCCCACTCGGGATCGGCCGCGATCGAGGTCACCGCCACGAACAGGTCCACGTCCCGCATGGCCTCGCTGAACACCAGCGTGGGCACCTCGGCCAGCGGCGCCTCCTGCCAGTCGCCGTCCACCCGCCGGTGGAAGCGCACCTGGTCGGTGGAGGCGTACTCGCCTGGACCGTCGTGGACGTAATCGTGGTGGAACGAGGCCCGCCACGAGCCCTCGGCCAGCGCCTTCGTCGCCTCGCCCGTGCTGCCGCCGTCCCAGGGGCCGAGCATCGCGGTCTGCCACCCGCGCTGCTTGAACATCGCGTACAGCCGCCGGTAGTCCACGATGTGGGCGGCGAAGCGGTTGGAGTAGGTGCCGGTCGCCTCCTCCGCCGGTGTCAGCGGATAGACCTCGCGGAACGCCTGCTTGAACGGCTGCCGTATCCGTCCCTCGGCCACGGCCTCCCGCCAGTGAGCCACCTCCCGCTGCGTAGCCCGAGCCGGATGCCACAACCGCACCCGCACACCCGCCATCCCATCGCCCAGCCCGTCCGCCAGCCCATCAACCGTGCCGTTGCCGCTGGTCGTGCCGCAGTCGGGCGTCCGGCTGTCACTGGGCTCGCCCTCTAGGTCGGGCGTGCTTGCTTCACCGGGTGCAGGGCTGTCACCGGACTCGCTCGCTCTGCCGAGTGTGCGGCCATTGCCGGGGGCACTTGCTCGTCCGGATGTACGGCCGTCGTCGGACGCGCTCGTTTCGCTGGGTGTGCCGGAGGTGATGGGGCGGCTGATGATCTCAGCCTGCGTGTCGAGTGCGTCGAAGCCTCCGAGCGCGGCTCGCCATTCCCCGGGCGCGACCTCCGCCTCCCAGATCAGGCGTCCCGCCACCGAGGCGGCGATCGGATGGCCGCCGATCTGCCGCCGCCACATCCCGTACGGGAGCGCCGCCTCGCCCGCGAACCCCGCCTCCAGGGCCCTGACCAGCGTCTTCACCTGCCGCTGCACCTGCTTCACGAGCTCTCGCAGCCGCTTGACCTCGTCGGGATGCTCCTTGCGCACCGCAGCGGGCACGCTCTTGAGCCGCCGCTCCTCCTGCCACCAGCTCAGCTCGAACTCGCCCCGTTCGCCTGCCGAGATGACAGCCCGGTGTTCGCCCAGCTGCACCTCAAGCCGCCCGCCGGGCTCGAATCCCAGGTCCGGCATCCGGAACGCCACCTCGACGCGGTCCGCCAGGCCCGGCTCGATGCGCTTGATCATGCGGTCGAGCTGCTTGACCACCCCGGCGTGCCGCGTCATCGTGCGTGCCGTGCGCAAGGCCGTGACCGCTTCCGGTGTCGGGAACTGCTCGGCGGCGCGCGCGATCTCGTACAGCAGTGCTTGTGAGGGCAGCGTCTTGGCCGCCGTCGGCGCGACCGCGACGTGGGCCAGCATCGTGCTGAGCAGCTCGGGTAGCCACGGCTCGTCGCAGGCCAGCGCCAGCCGCGCCGCCCGTCCGATCGTCGCCGTCTCGGCCGGTCCGAACGCCTTGTCGGCCCGATAGGGGAGCTCGCGTGCGTGGATCGCCGCCAGCCTGGCCGCGGCGGCCTCCAGGGTTGAGCGGGCGAAGCTCGCGCACGCCGGCATGGCGGCCAGCCGTTCCCACACGTCGGAGAGCTCGGGCGGCGCCCCATACGTCCGTTGCGCGACCTCGGCCAGGAGCGCCCTTTCCGTCGGCTCCAGGGTCATGAGGAGATCGAGCTCAGCGGCCGCCAGTGGCTGCGCGCCCTCCGCCGCCGACAGCCCCATGGCCGCCACCACGGCGTCGATGATGGCGTTGGTCGCCGTGTTGGTCGTCGTGTCGGCCGCCGTGTCGGCCATGGCTTCCGTCACGGTGTCGGTCCTGGAGTGCTCGGCTGTCCCATCGTCTCTGGCGTCCTCACGAACCACCGCGCCCTTGCCCTCGCTGACCTCAGCGCTTTCGCCAACCCCAGGGTGGTCCCCATCGGCCGCGGCGCGTTCAGTGGCTCCAGCGCTCGCATCAACCCCGGCCCTCCCGCCGATCTCGGCGCTCGCATCGATCCCGGCGTGTTCACCGACCCCGGCGCGCGTACCGGGCTCGACCATCCCGGCGACTCCGGCCACGGTCAGCAGCGCGTACGGCTCCTGGATCCGGTTCTTCCTGACCATGAACTCGGTCAGCGTGCGCGCAGCCCCGGCCAGCTCGGCCAGTGGCGCGCCCCCGGGGCAGCGCAGCAGCGCGGCCGCCGCCAGGCACAGGTCGGCCCAGCCACGCCTGTCGAGGCCGTCGACCAGCGCTTCGTACAGGGCCAGGCACGACTCCCGGGTGAAGGACGGTTGCCGCTGCTTGACCTCGTCCTCGACGACGACCCGCATCGAGAAGGCCGGGCCGCTGCCCGTGACCCGGTAGGCGAGGGGCAGCAGGTGACCCAGATCAACCGCCGTCAGCTGGGAACCGTCGGGCCACGAGTCCGGGTAACCGGCCTCCGGGTCGGTCAGATGGCGGTGGAGGTGCCGGGCGGTGGGGGAGAGCTGCATGCAGGTCGTTCCTTCGATCTGTCCGAGGGCCGTAGGGTCGCTGATCCTCAAGGCAGCACCCTGCCGGATGGCACCGACAGAATCCAGCCGAGGGGTGGCGCAGGTGCGATCACTCGAGAAGGGCGCGTCGCGTGCGCGAATGGGGTCGATCATGTCTCCCGCGCCGATATTCGGACCCACGGCGAAGTGATCATTCTGATTGTGTACGGCATCGCTCGCCGCCCGCCTTTCCGGCGAGTATCGGTTCATTACGGATGCCACGGCAATGATCACAAGTCACACCCGGCCCTGTCGCTCCCTCGGTCCGTCCACTCACTCAAGATTCGGCGGGATCGGCGCAATCGGCCGACCGTCCCGCCCCGGTTCCGCGCCACGCCGGATCTTGCTGGATAGTGCGAATCGGCAGGTCAGAGTCGATATGGCGGTGATTCTGCCGCTCGTTCAGGAGAATTAGGAAACAAACATTTCCCGAAGTAACCGGTCTATCGCTTGTCATTGTCTGGAATTGTTGGAACATATGGTTCGAGTCCGTCGAGTGAAGTCCATTGATCGCTTACCGGAAAAAGGTGGCGGCGAGGGAAAGGGGCAACGCTCATGCGCCAGCGTGCTGTCCGAAACCTGGCCAAGCTTGATACCACGCAAGCCAGGATCACCCGGATACTCGACGCTGCGGCGGGCGGGAAGAACAACTTCCTCGCCGACAAGGACATGGTGCGTCATTTCGATCAAGCGGCTCCCGCCATCACGACCGCGGCCCGAGCCGTGCTGCAGTATTTGTCCCGGGTCGTACGTCACCTCGCCGCCGCAGAGGGCGTGGCGCAGTTCATGATCGTGGGAGGCGGCGTCTCCTGCGGCCTGTCGGCCGGCCGCCGGCTGCACGACATAGCCCGGCAAACCTCCTCCAGCCCAGCCCTACGCGTCCTGTACGTGGAGAACGACCCGATGGCGGTAACAATGGCGCAGGCCACCATCGAGCCCTTCACCCCCATGGTGCGCGTGGTGGACGGCGACGTACGCGAGATCGACGAGATCCTCGGTGACCGCGTCGTCCAGACGTTCCTCGACTGGGAGAGCCCTCTCGCCGTGCTGCTCCTGTCGACCCACAGCCTGGACGACGACGAGTACGCCCACTATGTGATCAAGCGACTCCGTCACGCGGCGCCGCGCGGGAGCTTCCTCAGCCTGTTGCACACCACGTTCGACGGCATCCCTGCGGAGCTGCTGCCCGCCGTCAGCGGCGTGCTCGCCATGACGCTGCCCGGTCTGGCGATCCGGTCGAAGGACGAGGTGGAAGCCCTGCTGGACGGCCTCGACCTGGTCGAGCCCGGGCTGGTGTGGGTGCCGGAGTGGCGTCCTGACGAGAATGACCCCGCCTGTGCCGACGAGCCCAGCTCATCGGGCAACTTCGGCGTGGTGGCCCACATCCCCTGAGACGAGCCAGGGCCGGCTGAGGTCCGGTCAAGTCTCGAGAGCGAGGGTCCGGTCAAGGCCCGAGGGCGAGGGTCCGGTCAAGGCCCGAGGGTTCGGCTATGCCTCCGGGGGTTCGTCAAGGCCCGGGGTCGGGCCAAGGTCCCGGAGCCCGGTCTGTCCTGTTCCAAGTGATCGCCGACCCAGGCGGGCCACTTCCAAGGGCGCCGGCCCGTACGGGGCCGCCCAGCCCCGCAGGCTAATCCGCCCGGCGACCGAGGAAGAGGTCGGTGGTGAGGGTCATGTCCACCTCGTCCCCCAGCAGAGCGCCGATCTCCCGCAGCAGCCGCTCGCGCGACTCCGCGTCCAGGATCCGGTACGCGGAAATGGACCTGACCAGGTCCAGATAGCGCCCGGCCGAGTACCGGTCGGCGTGCGCGTAGTGGCGATAGTCCAGATCGGTGAAGCGCGGGTCGTCCGCGAGCTCGTGCTCCACCACCTCGGCCCGGTCCGAGTGGTCCAGGTGCAGGCTGGACGTGGTCACCCCGTAACGCCGGTCCACCGCGGCGAGGGCGGCCCGCAGGTCCGGGTCGGTGACGCCGTACAGGTTCCAGAAGACCGCCACCGCTCCCGACGGTGCCAGGGCCGCGTGGGCCAGGTCCCAGCGCCGGTCCCGGTCCACCCAGTGCCAGGCCTGCGCGGAGTACAGCAGGGCGAATGCCTTGTCGGGGACGTAGTCCTCGAAAATCCCGATCTCGACCTTGGCCTGCGGGCACCTCCGCGTCAGCGCGGCGGCCATCCGGGGATCCGGCTCGACGCAGGTCAGATCCACGCCATGGGCGGCGAACCCGGCCGTCGCCTTGCCCGTCCCCGCCCCCACCTCCAGCACCGGTCCGTCCGGGGCGTACTCCAGCACCTCCGTGACAAGGCGGTCGGGGTAACCCGGCCTGGCCGCCTCATACTCCTCCACTGCCTCACCGAACACCACGCTGCGCTTGCGATCGACCGTCATGGTTTCCTCCTCGACATCAGGCGGGTGCCGATTCAACCACGCGGGCGGATCCCCGGGCCGGAGGAGGGCGTGGCGAATGGTGCGGCTCCACATGCTCACCAGCCGGAAATCGGAGCTGTGACACATATCCGGTGCCTTCCGTGAAACGTACGGTCACGGGCAAGTGCCAACCCCCCGGAGCCGATGATGCACGCACTTCTCGCCCGCACCCTGACCGGCCTCTCGGCGGCGCTGATCCTCGCCCTGGCGCTGATCGGCGTCGCGAACCCGTCCCAAGCCGCCACCCTGACGAAGGTGTCCGGGTTCGGCTCGAACCCCGGCGCGCTCAACATGTGGGTGTACGTCCCCGACGGCCTGCCGGCCGGCTCGCCCGCCGTGGTCGCCCTGCACGGCTGCACCCAGAGCGCCAACGCCTACTACACCAACTCCGGCTGGCGGAAGTTCGCCGATCTGCACGGCTTCGCGCTGATCTTCCCGGAGGCGACCACCCTGCCGTCGAACTGCTTCCAGTGGTTCCAGGAAGGCGACATCAAGCGCGGACAGGGCGAGGCCCTGTCCATCGCCCAGATGGTCACGTACGCCACCGGCGCGTACGGCCTCGACGCGGCCCGCGTCTCCATCACCGGGCTGTCGGCCGGCGGCGCGATGACCGCGGTAATGATCGCGACATATCCTGACCTGTTCAATGCGGCCTCGATCGTCGCCGGCCTTCCCTACCGCTGCTCCCCGCCCGCCTCCACCAGCACCTGCATGAACGGCCCCGTCAGCAAGACCCCCGCCGCCTGGGGCGCGCTCGTCCGGGCCGCCCACTCCGGCTACACGGGCCCGCGGCCGAAGGTGGCGATCTGGCACGGCCAGGCCGACTACACGGTCAACAAGGCCAACGGCGACGAGCTGCGCGACCAGTTCACCGACGTCCTGGGCCTCTCCCAGACCCCGTCGGGAACGCAGAGCCTGCCCGCGGGGACCACGCTGGAGACGTACGGCGCCGACGCCCTGCGGTACTACCGGATCGCCGGCATGGGCCACGGCACGCCGGTCGACCCCGGCACGGCGGCCGGCCAGTGCGGCACGGCGGGCGCGTACTTCCTCGACACCTGTCTCTTATAAACATCT
>NZ_VCKX01000379.1 GCF_005889725.1 Nonomuraea zeae | reverse complement strand
TGAGAAGTGTATAAGAGACAGCCGGCCCCCCGCACCGGCCCCCGGCCCCGGGTAGGCGCTCGTCACCACGGCAGGCACCTCCGCCCATCCGGCGCCCTCGCAGTCGTCGAAAGCTCACCCCTCAAGCTCCTTCAGCCCTCGGAGATCTCACCCCTCAAGACCTCCACGGTGTCCGGACCTCACCCCTCAGAGGCCAGAGACGCGCAAGTGCCTCGTGACCCCGGAAGCCGCCGACACCTCAGCGAGGTCCAGCGGCGACAGGGACCTCACGCCCCCTTGGAGGGCAAACCCTCGCGAAGTCTCAGCGTTCGGCCTCTTTGGGCTTGCGGTCCAGGTCGGCCAGCGGGTCCGGCTCGTTGACGCCCTTGGTGATCTGGCGCGGCCCGTTGGGGCTCTCCGCGTCCTGGGCGTCCGCGACCGCCTCGGCCGCCGCCTCCGAAGCCTTGGCGACCTCCTCGTCCATCTCCGCCGACGGGGGAATCTCCTCGCGCGTGGCCGCCGACTTGGGCAGGGCCTCGGTGAACGCCTTCGAGACCCCCTGCAGCGCCGAGGTGACCTCGCTCGGGATCACCCAGAACGTGTTGCCCTCGCCCTGCGCGAGCTGCGGCAGCACCTGGAGGTACTGGTAGGCCAGCAGCTTCGGGTCGGGGTCGTTGCGGTGGACCGCCTGGAAGACCTGGTCGATGGCCCGCGACTGGCCCTCGGCCTCCAGGATGGCCGCCGTGCGCTGGCCCTCGGCCCGCAGGATGGCGCTCTGCTTGTCGCCCTCGGCCGTGAGGATCTGCGACTGGCGCTGCCCCTCGGCGTTGAGGATCGCGGCCCGCTTGTCACGCTCGGCCCGCATCTGCTTCTCCATCGCGTCCTTTATGGTCTTGGGCGGGTCGATCGCCTTGACCTCGACGCGGTTGACGCGGATGCCCCACTTGCCGGTGGCCTCGTCGAGCACGCCGCGCAGCTGGCTGTTGATGGTGTCACGGGAGGTGAGGGTCTTTTCCAGGTCCATCGAGCCGATCACGTTACGCATCGTGGTGACGGTGAGTTGCTCTATGGCCTGGATGTAGTTGGCGATCTCGTACGCCGCCGCCCGCGGGTCGGTGACCTGGAAGTAGAGGACGTTGTCGATCTCGACGACCAGGTTGTCCTCGGTGATGACCGGCTGCGGGCGGAACGTCACGACCTGCTCGCGGAGGTCGATCATGGGATAGACGCGGTCGATGTAGGGGATGACGAAGTTGAGGCCCGGCTTGAGCGTGCGGTGGTAGCGGCCGAGCCGCTCGACGTTGCGCGCCCGCGCCTGCGGGACGATCCGTACGGCCTTGAGCACCGTGAAGGCCGCGAAAAGTATGATGAAGAGTCCGACCAGCAACAGCGGATCCATGAATCACTCCCGGGGATATACGAGGGCTGTCGCTCCCTCGATCTCGATGATGTCGACGGTCGCCCCCGTGGGGATTACCAGGGTTTCGTCGTAGGCCCGCGCCGACCACTCCTCGCCCCCGATGCGTACCCGTCCGTCGCGGCCCGTGACCTCCGCGACCACGTAAGCGGGCTTGCCGACGAGCGCCTCCACACCGAACCGTTGCAGGGGCGGCTGCTGGACATGGCGCATGGCGATCGGCCTGATCACCGCGATGCCCGCCGCGGAGGAGATGGCGAAGAAGAGTAACTGCAGGGGAACAGGCAAGCCAAGGGCTGCTGTCGCGGCGGTCAGGAGAGCGGCCGCGCCCAGGAGCCCCAGTGAGGCCGTGAGCGTGAAGATTTCGGCCACGCCGAGGACGACTGCGAGGATTACCCAGATGATCCATTCATCCATGTCCGGCCCTCCATATGGGACAACGGGCCTGAGGTCGTGAGTGGTTCCCCCTTTTCTACCGTAATCCGGATTCAGCGCTGCGGCATCCATCCACCTGCGGGATCCGTGTCGGCCAGCGCGCTTCCCAGCCGCCATTTCTCCCACGGGAGCTGCCAGAAACCCCAACCGTTGTCCCATTCGAGCTCACGGCTGGTGCCGGTGATCGTGACGGGGTCGCCGCGCAGTGAGCTGTCATAGAACCAGGCCGCCTGGTCGGGGCGGGAATTGATGCAGCCGTGGCTGACATTTTCCCGGCCCTGGGCCCAGACGTTGTCCTTGGCGTGCACATATTCGCCGCTGTTGGAAATGCGCACCGCGTGGCCGATCATCACGTCGTAGAAGCCGGGGTCGCCCTTCTCGCGGCCCGGGGAGATCATGCGGACGGGGTCGCCCTTGTCCATGGTCAGGTGGACGCCGCTGGTCGTGGTGTATTCGCGGGTGGTCGCCATGCCCGCGCTGATGGCCATCTGCTGCACCACCTGGCCGTCACGCTGGACGATCATCTGGTGGGTCCTGGTGTCGACCGAGCTGACCTGCTTCCGGCCGACGGTGAAGGCGAACGTGGAGTCGGTGCCGCCGTAGACACCCTCGGCCGAGCGGACGCCCGCCAGGTGCGCGGTGACCGTGACCTGCTGCCTGGGCGCCCAGAACCGCCGGGTGCGATAGACCACCCGGGTGTCGCCGATCCACCGCCACGCGCCCTCGGCCGGGACGGTGGACTTGACCTCCAGCGCCCGCTCGACGGCCGCTTTGTCCTCCACGGGCGTGTCGAAGTCGATGATGATCGGCATGCCGGTGCCGACCGTCTCGCCGGGCAGCGGCGCGGTCGAGGCCACCTGGAACGTCCTGGGGGCGGGCCGGGTGTGGAAGCGGCCCATCGCCACCGTGGCCGGGCCGCCGGGGCTCGCGGCCGTCGCGGTCACGGTGTATTCGGCCCCCGGCTTGAGCGTCCAGTCGGAGCGCCAGGTCGTGCGTGAGCCGTCGAGCCGGCCGGGCACGCCCTCGCCGCTCTCGTAGACGAGGACCTCGCTGAGCGTGCCGCCCTGCGCCGTGACCACCAGGCCGTGGTCCGGGCGGGCGCGCTTGGCGTCGAAAGCGGGGGACACCTGCACGACCGGTGGCGCGGGCAGGGGCCGCGCCGGTGCGGAGGCGCAGCCGCAGATCAGGAGAAAAGCGACACAGAACGTCGCAGCACGCCGCATGTGACTCCTGCTTTCCGAGGGAAGGGTGCCCCCAGGGTAGCGGCGAGTCAGGGTTCAAGCACGCTGAGTAATCTATCCGACAGTTCCGGAAACCTCCCCCAAAGTCAGGGCGCCGGCCGTGGCCCGGATCGTCACGGTGTCGCCGTCCTGAAGGAAGGAGCGCGTCTCACCGCCCGCGAGCTTGATCGGATCGGTCCCGTTCCAGGTCAACTCGATGAGCGAGCCGCGTTCTTCGCGCTCGGGGCCGGAGATTGTGCCGCTGGCGAACAGGTCGCCCGTACGCAGGGAGGCCCCGTTCACCGTCATGTGCGCGAGCATCTGGTCCGGCGTCCAGTACATGCTGGAGTACGGGGGCCGCGACACGACCTCCCCGTTGAGCAGCACTTCGAGCTGGACGTCGAGCCCCCAGTCGCCCTGCCTGCGCAGGTAGGCCGCCGGCTCGGGGTCCTGGGCCCGGCCGGGAATCCTGGGCAGCGCCTCCAGCGGCGTGATCCACGGCGAGATCGAGGTGGCGAACGACTTGGCGAGGAACGGCCCGAGCGGCACGTACTCCCAGGCCTGGATGTCGCGGGCGCTCCAGTCGTTGACCAGCGTCACCCCGAACACGTGCTCGTCGAACGCGCCGGCGGGAGAGCCCATCGTGGTCGGCACCCCGACCACGAACCCCAGCTCCGCCTCGATGTCGAGCTTCTCGCACGGCCCGAACACCCCGGCCTTGAGCTGCCCTTGGGGGCGGCTGACGGGCGTGCCCGACACGACGACCGTCCCCGACCTGCCGTGGTATCCGACGGGCAGGTGCCGCCAGTTCGGCAGCAGCGGCTCCGAGTCCGGGCGGAAGATCCTGCCGATGTTGCTGGCGTGGTCGAGCGAGCAGTAGAAGTCGACGTAGTCGGCCACCTCGAACGGCAGGTGCAGCTCCACCTGCTCCAGCGGGATCAGGTGGCGCTCGGTGACGGAGAGGTCGCCGGTGAGCTTGTTCTGGATCAGGGTCCTGGTGTCGTGCCAGGCCGCGCGCCCCCTGGCCATGAACGGGTTGAGCGTGGGGGCGGCGAACACCTCGTCGTGCAGCGCGGGCACCAGGTCGAGCACCTTGTCGCCGTAGCGCACGCCCACCCTGGGCGCCTGCCCGGCGCACGAGAACACCGCGTACGGCAGATTGTCCACACCCCAGCTCACGAGCTCTCCTCCGCCGGTCCCGCGGGCCGGCCGCCGTGTCCGATCGCCGGCTCGCTCACGAGTCCTCCTCATCGATCAGGCCGAGTGCGCGCAGGTCGTCGACGGGAGTGCTGGTGCTGCACGAGCCGTAGCTCACCAGCAGCCGCCGCGCCTGCTTCGCGGTGTCCTCGGGTACGTCGCGCGCGAGCCGTACGAGTTGGCCCACGTCGGTGGTCCGCAGCACGGGTGCGGGGTCGCGCCCCTCCACCGCCTCGCAGACCGCCAGCACCAGGTTCAGGAAGCCGTGCCGGTCCACGCCGAGCGTGGGGTCGAAGTGGCGCACGGCATGGTGCAGCCCGGCCGTGGCCTTGAACGGGATGTCCTGATCGACGCAGAACTTGATGAACTGCGCCAGATGCTCCACCGGCGGGAACGCCTCGGCCGACGCCCCGCCGCAGCGCACCTTGAGCCCCACTCCGCCGGGCACCTCGACGGCCGTCTTGTGCGGCGTCACCTCGACGAACAGCCGTACGTTGCCGGGCAGCCCCAGCCTGGCCGCCAGCTCGGGCACCGACGTGTCGGGCGGCAGCGGCAGCTCGACGAAGTCCACCGGCAGGTCGCCGAAGTCGGGCACCTTCACCGTGTCCAGGATCAGCCCGATCCGGCGCGGCCGGTACGGGACGCCGCGCAGCCGGTCGATCCGGCTGGCCGGGCACAGGAACCGGTGGGTGAGCACGTCGATGCTCTTCGAGAGGTCCCGCTCGTTGCGAGCCAGGGCCTCGTCCATGTGCAGGGAGGTCGGCGGGAACAGGCCCGCGTCGTCGACCAGTGCCGTGAATACGCTCATCGTGCCCAGGTCCATGCGTAGCCGGGATCCTCGCAGGACAGGGCGCCCTGGCCGAGGTCGAGCGGGCGGAACGTGTCGACCATCACCGCCATCTCGCTCGTGGTCGTGATGCCGCGCGAGACCGCGTCGATCACCGCCTCCACCGCCCCGGGCTGCGGTCCGTGCGTGAACCCGGCGGGGTGCAGCGAGATCGAGCCCACGTCGATGCCCGAGCCCTTGCGCGCGGAGTAGTCGCCGCCCACGTAGAACATGAACTCGTCGGAGTCCACGTTGTGGTGGTTGTAGGGGATCGGTATGGACTCGGGGTGGAAGTCGAGCGGCCGCGGGCAGAACGAGCACACCACGAACCCCGGCCCCTCGAACGTCTGGTGCACGGGCGGCGGCGCGTGCGTCTTCTTCACGATCGGCTCGAAGTCCTCGATGTTGAACGCGAACGGATAGAGACAGCCGTCCCAGCCGACCACGTCGAACGGATGGTTGCGGTAGACGAGCCTGGTCAGCCCGCCGCGCGTGCGCACCAGGACCGGCACCTCCTCGCCCTCCACGAGCAGCGGCTCGGCCGGGCTGCGGAGGTCGCGCTCGCAGTAGGGCGCGTGCTCCAGGAACTGCCCGTACTGCGACAGATAGCGCTTGGGCGGCCTGATGTGCCCGGACGCCTCGATGGCCAGCACGTTGACCTGGCCGTCCGGCACCCAGCGATGGATCGTTCCCGTCGGCACGACCACGTAGTCGCCCGCTCCGGCCTCGATCACGCCATAGGTGGACTCGAGCCGGACGCTGCCGCGCTGGACGTAGACGCACTCGTCGCCCATGGAGTTGCGGTAGAGCTCGCTCGGCTGGTCGCTGGTGGCGTACGACAATCGGACGTCGCCGTTGCCGGCCAGCAGCATGCGGCCGGTGACCAGGTCGCCCACGGTGGACAGCTCCTGCGTGCGGAAATGGCGCGGCGCGAGCGGCAGGTTGGGCTCCAATCGCGTGCCCGGCGGGGACGTGACCGCCTCCGCCTTGACGATCGCGGTGGGCAGGTGGCGGTGGTAGAGCAGCGAGGAGTCGGAGGAGAACCCCTCCTCGCCCATCAACTCCTCCGCGTAGAGGCCACCGTCCGGCCGTCTGAACTGCACGTGCCGCTTGCGCGGCACCTCCCCAACGACCTGGTAGTACGGCATCCGCTCCTCCATGGTGTCCGTTAATCGGACGGGAGTGTCCTCTATGTGAAACTACCGTCCGCTATACGTCCGGAGATGTCAACCCGCCACCCGGCGTCCCTCACCCCAGCGCCGCCGCCAGCTCGGCGGCGGCCGCCCTGACCCGGCGCCCGGTCGACTCCTCCAGCGGCCCGAACGTCACCACCCCCACCGACGCCTCCAGCCAAGGCAGGCCGGTGACAGGCGCGGCGACGCCGCGCGCCCCTTCCTGCAACTGCCCCTCCGTGACGAAGTAGTCGTCACGCCCCTCGCGCAGCGCCAGGATCGCCCGCCCCGCCGCGCCTTTCACCAGCGGATGGCGCGCGCCCTCGCGGTAGGCCACGTGCATGTTGGTCCAGGACGGCTCGACCACGGCCACGGCCAGCCCGTCGTCGCCCTCGGCCACGGTCAGGTGCGCGGTTGCGCCGACGTCCTCGGCCAGCCGCCGCAGCGTCGGCACCGCCGCCGCCCGCAGCAGCGGTTGCACCGCCTGCGCCAGCACGAGCACCCCGAACCCGAGATGCACCCGCCCTTCGGCGTCCCTGCGGACGAATCCCTCGTTCATCAGCGTCGTCAGCAGCCGGTAAACCACGGGCCGGCTCAGCGACAGCTCGGCGCTCAGCTCGGTCGGAGTCCGGCCGTTCTTCCCGTCGGCGAGCAGTCGCAGCAGGCGGAGCCCGCGTTCCAGGGTCTGAGCGGATTCAGCGGCCATGCGACCGATTATCCAAGCGACACCGGCATCGCGGAGTGAAGCGATGAACACGCAGCGAAGGGGGTACGTAGAGAGCCGGGGGGTGAAGATGCGGCACAGGTGGGTGCTCCTGCTCGCGGGCTTGGCCCTGTGCGGGCTGTCCCCGCTCGTGTCCACGTTCGGCGGCTCCATGGTCTACATGTCCAGGGAGACCCCGCTCGACCCCGCTGACAGCCGCCTGGTCGAGGACACCTTCTACGTCACCGAGGGCATCGAGGTGAGCCAGCGGCTGCTGCCCACCGAGAAGGGCGCGGGTTTCCGCGCCGCCTACCTCGCGGTCGGGATCAAGGTCGACCAGGGCGGCCGGCTCTACGGCAAGCCCGAACGCCCGGGCACCTACGTCTCCCGGGTCCAGGTCTGCTCCGGCCAGTCGTGCTCGGCGCAGGACCTCACCCTCGTGGTGCTCGGCAACGTGCCGTGGGAGCCGCGCGAGCTGACCTTCCCCGGCGCCGTGGGCCGGCCGCTGAGCGGTGAGATCGGCATCAACGGCGGCCCGGCGGGCGTGGTGCCCACCTTCACCGTGACCGACCACGAAAAGCTGCCGCAGGACGTGACCATCGGGCCCGACGGCCACGTGGGCGGCGTCCCGGCCGCGCCCGGCATCTCCGAGGTGCCGGTACGCATCTGCGTGGCGGGAAACTGCGCGGGCGTCGTGGTCCGGCTCATCGTCGTGTGAGCCGCCGAAGCAGAGCCGCCGGGCTTCGCCGAAGCAGAGCCGCCGGGCGGCGTCGAGGCAGAGCCGCCGGGCGGATGCGATCTGAGTCTTGCGGTCGCGGGCCGGTTCCGGTCACCGTGGTCTCATGAAATCGGTCATTGTGGTCGGAGCGGGCATTTGGGGGACGTCACTGGCGTTGCGGCTGGCCGAGACGGGCTGGCAGGTGACGCTGGTCGAGCAGCACAAGCCGGGCCACGTACGGCAGGCCAGCGCGGGGGAGACCCGGCTGCTGCGCTGCGCGCACGGCGGCGACGAGTGGTACGCCAAGCTCGCCTGGCAGGCCAGGGACGGCTGGCGGCGGCTGGGTGAGCGGGCCGGGGAGGTGCTGTACCACGAGGCGGGCATGGTGTGGTTCGCCAGGAGGCCGGACGGGTGGGAGTACGCCAGCCACCGGGTCCTGAAAAATCTGGACATCGCGTGTGAGTTGCTCGACCCGGCCGAGGGCGCCAGGTTCTTCCCCGACTACCGCGGCGACGACCTGAGCTTCCTGCTCTGGGAGCCGCACGCGGGCGTGCTCAGGGCCAGGCGGGCGACCCAGGTGACCGCGGGCCTGGCGGTGGCCGCAGGGGTACGCCTGGTCAGAGCGCGGGCGCTGCCCGTACGAGCAGAAGGGTCGAGTGAAACGCCGGCGTACCTGAGTGCGGTCGAGATCGACGGCGAGGTGCGGCACGCTGACCGCGTGGTGTGGGCGTGCGGCGCGTGGCTGCCCGCGCTGTTCGACGCGGCGACGTTCGGCGGGACGCCGCTCACCGTGACCAAGCAGGACACGCTGCACTTCGCGGTCCCCCCGGAGTGGTCCGTGCCCGAGACGCCCGCCTGGCTGGACTACGAGGCCTCGGCCTACGGCCACGGCGACGTGGACGGGGTGGGGATGAAGACGACCTCCGACGCGGAGGGCCCGCCGTACGAGCCCGAGCACGGCGAGCGCGTCGTTGACCCGGCCGGCGTCGATCAGGCCAGGGCCTACCTGCGGCGCAGGTTCCCGTCGCTGGCGAGCGCGCCGGTGCTGTTCAGCCAGGTGTGCCAGTACGCGCTCACCCCCGACGCCGAGTGGATCGTCGCCGAGGTGTCGCCGGGGGTGTGGCTGCTGGGCGGCGACTCGGGGCACGGGTTCAAGCACGCGCCCGCGCTGGCCGGCTACCTGGCGGGCGTGCTCGACGGGGAGTACGCCCCGGAGCCGCGCTTCGGGCTGCACGAGCGCAGCCCCTCCCGCGGGCTGAGGACGAGCGGAGAGGTCTGGTAAGGCGCGCACTACCTGCGGTTCGGGGGGCGGCGGGCATGAATCGGACAGGCCGGGCGGCGGACACTGCAAGGGTGATCCGCTCATCCAAGGAGGCCGTCTTGACCACCGTTGACAGCATCAAGAAGACCGTCGCTCCCGATCCGCCGCCCGTCGTCCACACCGCCGCGACGCTGTGGCTGGCAGCGGTCGCGGCGGGGGCGTTCGAGGCCGTGCTCATGGTCGCCGGCCATCTCTCCGGGGGCACGGCGCTCGTGGACCTGCTGCCGGGCGTGGGGTTCCGGCTGGCGGTGTTCGCGGGCGCGATCTTCCTCGCTCTGCGGCTGCGGCGCGGCCAGAACTGGGCGCGCTGGACGCTGGCGGGGACGCTGGGCGTGTTCGGGACGCTCTCGCTCGTGATCGAGCCCGTTCAGTGGCTGCTGGGCGGGGGCTCGATCGCCGAGGTCGTCGCCGGTGCGGACCCGCTGTGGTGGGTCTTCGCGACCAGCCGGACCCTGCACGTGGCGGCCGTGCTCGGGGCGCTGACCCTGATGTTCCAGCCCCGGGCCAACGCCTACTTCAGGTCGGCGTGAGACAGCCTCGCCTCCGGGGCGCGCAGGTTGCGCACCCCGGGTGAGAGCAGCGCGGCGAGCGTGGACAGCACGATGATGACCGCGCAGCCGAGCAGCGCCTCCTCCGTGCCGAACAGGTAGGCCGCGGGCCCCGCGAACATCAGCCCGATCGGGCCGAACATGAGCGAGCCGAGTATGTCGTACGAGCTGACCCGCGACAGGGACTCCGCCGGGACCTCGCGCTGCATTGTGGTCTGCCACAGCACGCCGAACACGTCGAAGCAGACGCCGAGCACGAACGCTCCGGCCACGATCGCCCAGAGCGGCGAGTCCAGCCCGAGCAGCAGGTACGGCAGCGCGGTCGGCAGGCAGAGCAGCACGGCCACCAGGATCGGCCGCTTGGGCCGCACCCGCATCGACACCAGCACCCCGGCGATCGTCCCGACCGCCTCACCGGCGAGGAACGCCGACCAGGCGGCGGGACCGCCCAGGGTCTCCTTCGCCAGCAGCGGCCCGAGCACGCCGTGCCCGGCCTGGATGGCCATGACCATCAGCGAGAACTGCAGGACCACCACCCAGATCCACTGCCGCGAGCTGAACTCCCGCCAGCCCTCGCGCAGGTCGCCCACCACCGAATGCCGCTTGCCGCGCGCCACCGCGTCCGCCGCGTCCGGCGCCGCCGCGTCGCCCGCTGAGGCGGGGATCGCGTTCCCCGCCGGGGCGGGCAGCGTGTCCCGTGCGGGGGCGCGGTCCAGGCGGAGCATCGCGATCAGCACGCCCGCCAGCGCGAACATGGCCCCGCTCACCCCCAGCGCC
>NZ_VCKX01000378.1 GCF_005889725.1 Nonomuraea zeae | reverse complement strand
GTGGAGGTCGCGGCGGGGGCGCGTGGGGAGCGCGCAGGGGCGCGGCGGGTCGCGGCGGGTCGCGGCGCAGGGCTGCGGCGCAGGGTCGCGGCGCGGGCGCGGGCGCGGCGCGGGCGTCAGCCGGCCGCGGCGTCCCCGGTCTCGCTCGCTGGGAGGATCTCCGTCGTGCTGGTCTCGGCCGGCTCGCGGTCGGGGCGCAGCCCGCGCCAGGACGGGTGGCGCAGCCGGTGGTCGCCGGTGACCTCGGCGTACTGCACCTCCCCGACCACGCGCGGCTCGGTCCAGTGCGCGTCGCGGGCGTGCTCGCGCGGCACCGGCTCGTCGAACGGCGGGTCGGGCCGTTCCAGCGGCGCCAGCAGGTCCTGTAGATCGCGGAGCATGGCCTGGGTGAACCCGGTGCCGACGTGCCCAACGTACAGCAGTCGGCCGCGCCGGTCGTGGGCGCCGAGCAGGAGCGACCCGATCATCCCGGAGCGCCGCCCGCCGCCCGCCTGCCACCCGCCGATCACGACCTCGGCGGTGCTGACGTTCTTGATCTTGATCCATTCGCTGCTGCGCCGGCCGGGGCGGTAGGGCGAGCTCAGCCGCTTGCACACGATGCCTTCGAGCCCGAGCTGCCTGGAGGAGTCGAACGCCCGCGCCGCGTGGTCGGCGAACCAGACGGGCACCTCCCACCGGTAGCCGGGTCTGAGCGTGCTCTCCAGCAGCTCCCTGCGCTCGGTGTAGGGGCGGGAGACCGCGCTGGAGTCGTCCAGGTGCAGGAGGTCGAAGGCCATGAACGTCACCGGCACCGATCTGGCCAGCTCGCCCACGGCGGCCGGGTTGCGCTGGTGCATGCGCGGCTGCAGCGCCTCGAAGCTGGGCCGCCCGGCCTCGTCGAACGCGACGACCTCGCCGTCGATCACGGCCGCCCGGCCGCCGGTGCTGCCGGCCATGAGCTGGAGCTCGGGGTAGGCGGGGGTGATGTCTTTGCTGTTGCGCGACATCAGGCGGACGGCGCCGTTGTCGATGTAGGCGAGGGCGCGTACGCCGTCCCACTTCATCTCCACGGCCCAGCCGGCATCCTGGACGGAGGGCAGGGTGCCTAGCTGGGCCAGCATGGGCGCGTAGGCGGGCAGCCGGACCATGGTGCATGCCGTACCCCGTCCGGCTGATCGACAGTGGCGGCCAGGGGTCTACAGATGGTCAAGAGGTGAGTCTTCTACCAGTTCGGCCAGATCTACGCCGTGTTGGCCCAGCTCGGAGACGGTGGCGCAGTAGCCGCGCAGATAGGTCCTGCCGTCCACCCGGTGGGAGACGCGCAGCATCGGGCGATCGTCCAAGATGATCGCCTCGACCAGGATGCCGTCAGGGCCTCGCCACTGTCCCATGACTGTAAGAGTAAAGGATCGGACATAATGGACAGGTAACCCGAAAGTCCTCGCGCTGCTCCGCGCCGCGCTCGCAGGCCCTGTCGCGACACGCGAACCGCGCCGACGTTGCTTAACGTTAGATTTATGTTACTCAAAGTTTTTCTTGGTGTGCCGCGTTAACGGGTCTTGGCCGAGGGCATGGATAGTGCCCAGCTTGCTTCGGTCGTGGCCGTGCCCCCGTGACGGCCACGACACCGCCCCGGCAGGCCCGGTCCGGGGTGACGACGGCCGTGGAGGCGGCGTCGGCGATCTGCCGCCCCACGGCCGTCGCGATGTCCGGATGCGTGGCCCGATGTCCCCGGACAGGTGTCCCGGATAGTGGACAAAGTGAGACCGCGGGGCCGGACTCCGTAGACTGTCAGGGTGATTTCCCGTATCGACATGCGCGGTTCTCTGCCCGAGGACCTGCGCGACGTGCTGCCCCGCGCCGAGCTCGACGTAGAGGCCGCCCTGGAGAAGGTGCGGCTCATCTGCGACGACGTGCGCCATCGCGGGGCGGCAGCCGTACGGGAGCTGACCGCCAGGTTCGACGGTGTCGAGATCGCCACCACCCGCGTCCCCGCCGAGGCCATCGAGCGGGCGCTCGCCGAGCTCGACCCCAAGGTCAGGGCGGCGCTGGAAGAGTCGATCAGGCGCACCCGGCTGGTCCATCGCGACCAGCGGCGCACCGAGACCACCACCCAGGTCGTGCCCGGCGGCACCGTGACCGAGCGGTGGGTGCCCGTCGATCGCGTGGGCCTCTACGTCCCCGGCGGCCGGGCGGTCTATCCGTCCAGCGTGGTGATGAACGTCGTGCCGGCCCAGGAGGCCGGCGTCGGCTCGCTCGCGGTGACGAGCCCGGCGCAGAAGGCGTTCGGCGGGCTGCCGCACCCGACGATCCTGGCCGCGTGCGCGCTGCTCGGGGTGGACGAGGTCTACTCCGTGGGCGGGGCGCAGGCGGTGGCCATGTTCGCCTACGGCACGGACGAGTGCCCGCCGGCGACCATGGTGACCGGTCCGGGCAATATCTGGGTGGCGGCGGCCAAGCGGCTGCTCAAGGGCCGCATCGGCATCGACTCCGAGGCCGGCCCGACGGAGATCGCGATCCTGGCCGACGAGACGGCCGACCCGGTCCACGTCGCCGCCGACCTGATCAGCCAGGCCGAGCACGACACGATCGCCGCCGCCGTGCTGGTCACCACCAGCCCCGAGCTGGCCGACGCGGTCGAGAAGGAGCTGCCGGGGCAGGTCTCGGCGACCAAGCACTCCGAGCGCATCGCCGAGGCGCTGGGCGGCCGGCAGTCCGGCATCGTGCTGGTGAGCTCGATCGACGACGGCCTCAAGGTCGTGGACGCCTACGCCGCCGAGCACCTGGAGATCCACACCGCCGACGCGGCGGCCGTCGCCGCGCGGGTGCGCAACGCCGGGGCCGTGTTCGTCGGCGCGTACGCGCCGGTCTCGCTCGGCGACTATCTCGCCGGCTCCAACCACGTGCTGCCCACGGGCGGCTGCGCCTGCCATTCCAGCGGCCTGTCGGTGCAGTCGTTCCTGCGCGGCATCCACGTCGTCGACTACACCCGCGAGGCGCTCGCGGACGCGGCGGCGCATGTGTCGGTCCTGGCCGACGCCGAAGACCTTCCTGCCCACGGTGCCGCCATCCGCGCCCGCTTCGACTGGCAGGTTCCAGCGACCACGGAGACCTCGGACTAGTGAACCTGGACGACCTTCCCATCAGGGACGATCTCCGGGGCAAGTCGCCCTACGGCGCGCCCCAGATCGACGTCCCCGTCAGGCTCAACACCAACGAAAACCCCTACCCGCCCTCGCCCGAGCTGGTCGCCGACCTGGCCGAGGCGATCAGGGCCGGTGCCGGCGACCTCAACCGCTACCCCGACAGGGACGCGACGGAGCTGCGCGCCGGGCTGGCCGCCTACCTCGGCCACGGCCTGACCACCGAGCAGGTGTGGGCCGCCAACGGCTCCAACGAGGTGCTCCAGCAGATCCTCCAGGCGTTCGGCGGTCACGGGCGCACGGCCATGGGGTTCGAGCCGTCCTATTCGATGCACCCGATCATCACCAGCGGCACCAACACCGAGTGGGTCAAGGCCAGCCGCGAAGAAGACTTCTCGCTCGACCCCGGCAAGGCCGTGGCGGCGATCGAGGAGCACCGGCCCGACATCGTGTTCCTGGCCTCGCCCAACAACCCGACGGGCACCGCCCAGCCGATCGAGACGATCGAGGCCGTCCTGTCCGCCGCCACGGGGATGGTCGTGGTGGACGAGGCATATGCGGAGTTCGCCCGCGCGGGCACGCCGTCGGCGCTCACGCTGCTGCCCGCCCATCCGAGGCTGATCGTCACCAGGACGATGTCCAAGGCGTTCGCCATGGCGGGCACCCGGCTGGGTTACCTGGCCGCGCACCCGGCCGTGGTGGAGGCGCTGCTGCTCGTGCGCCTGCCGTACCACCTGTCGACGCTCACCCAGACGGCGGCGCGCGTGGCGCTGCGCCACCGCGACGAGCTGCTCGGCACCGTGGACGCGCTGCGGCGCGAGCGTGACGGCACCGTGGCGTGGCTGCGGTCCAAGGGTTTGTCCGTGGCCGACTCCGACGCCAACTTCGTGCTGTTCGGGCGCTTCCCCGACCGGCGCACGGTGTGGGAGGGGCTGCTGGCGGCCGGCGTGCTCATCCGCGAGGTGGGCCCGCCAGAATGGCTGCGTGTGTCGATCGGCACCGGCGAGGAGATGGCGGCCTTCCGCGCCGCCCTGGAAGGGGTCCTGCAGTGAGCGAGCGAACCAACGAGCACGGCGCTTCTGCGGTTCACGGGACCGGCGAAGGAGGGCCGGTGAACCGCGTAGGCCGCGTCGAGCGCGTCACGAAGGAGACCTCGGTCCTGGTGGAGGTCGGCCTCGACGGCACCGGCCGGGTCGAGGTGGCGACCGGGGTCGGCTTCTTCGACCACATGCTGGCCCAGCTCGGCAAGCACGGGCTGTTCGACCTGACGGTCAAGACCGAGGGCGACCTGCACATCGACGCGCACCACACGATCGAGGACACCGCGCTCGCGCTGGGCGCCGCGTTTCGCGAGGCCCTGGGCGACAAGTCGGGCATCCGGCGGTTCGGCAGCGCGTCGTGCCCGCTGGACGAGTCGCTCGCCCAGGTCACCGTGGACCTGTCGGGCCGCCCCTACCTCGTGCACTCCGAGCCGGAGAGCATGGCGCCGATGATCGGCCCCGACTACGACACGACGATGACCCGCCACATCCTGGAGTCGCTCGTCGCCCAGGCCGCGATCTGCCTGCACGTGCACGTCCCCTACGGGCGCAACGCGCACCACATCGTGGAGGCCCAGTTCAAGGCCCTGGCCAGGGCGCTGCGCGAGGCGTCGGAGCTCGACCCGCGCGCCACGGGCGTGCCCAGCACCAAGGGCGTCCTATGACGGACAACCTCATCGCCGGGGTGATGATCTTCATCGGGTTGTTCCTCGGCGGCGGCGTGTTCTCCCTGCTCAAGCAGGGGCTCAAGATCGGTGCGGCCATCTGCGCGGTCGGCGCGGCGATGGCGATCACGGCGGGGGTGCTGTGGTGGTAGCGAAGAACGTCGTCGTGCTCGACTACGGCTCGGGCAACCTGCGCTCGGCCGAGCGGGCACTGGCCAGGACCGGCGCCGACGTGACCGTGACGTCCGACTTCGAGGCCGCGCTGGAGTGCGACGGCCTGGTGGTGCCGGGCGTCGGCGCGTTCGAGGCGTGCATGAAGGGGCTCAAGGGCGTCCGCGGCGAGCAGATCATCGGCCGCCGGCTGTCCGGTGGCCGGCCGGTGCTGGGCATCTGCGTCGGCATGCAGATCCTGTTCGCCAGGGGCGTCGAGCACGGCGTCGAGAGCGAGGGCTGCGGCGAGTGGCCGGGCACGGTGGAGCGGCTGGAGGCTCCGGTGCTGCCCCACATGGGCTGGAACACGGTCAAGGCGCCCCACGACAGCGTCCTGTTCGCCGGGCTCGACGCGGCCACCCGCTTCTACTTCGTCCACTCCTACGGCGTGCGCGAGTGGGAGCTGCGGCCGGGTGACGGGTTCGCCGAGCCGGTCGTCACCTGGGCCGAGCACGGCGTGCCGTTCGTGGCCGCGGCCGAGAACGGCCCGCTCATGGCCACCCAGTTCCACCCGGAGAAGTCCGGCGACGCCGGCGCCACGCTGCTGGCGAACTGGCTCGGCAGCCTGTGAAAGGCCGCCCGCGCACCGAGTCGCCCGCCCTGCCGTCCGGCACGCTGAGTCTCGCCGGGCGGATCGAGGAGACCTCATGAGCAAGGAGCGGGCGCGCAGGCGGGCCGAGCGTGAGGCCGAGCGGGCGCGGGCGATGCGGGCCAACGAGGTGCGGCAGGCGCGCAGAGCCCGCCGCCGCGCCCTGGCGGCCCGGCTGGTCCCGCGTCCCGTGCGGTTCTACCGCCAGGGCGGCCTGCTCGCGCGCCGGCACCGCGCCCAGAACAGCCTGGTGGCGCTCGGCTTCCTGCTCGTCCAGGTGCTCGTCTGGCTGGTCTGGGGGTCCTTCCCGCTCAGTTTCGCCGTCTTCGTCTTCTCTCTGCTGCTCGCACCCGTTGTCGTGACCCTCGCTTTCGACCGGAGGATCTGAATGTCGCTCATCTTGCTGCCCGCCGTGGACGTGGCCGACGGCCAGGCCGTACGCCTGGTCCAGGGCGAGGCCGGGACCGAGACCGGTTTCGGCGAGCCGCTCGCCGCCGCGCTGGCCTGGCAGGAGGCGGGCGCCGAGTGGATCCATCTGGTCGACCTCGACGCCGCCTTCGGCCGGGGCACCAACCGGGAGCTGATCGCGGAGGTGGTCGGCAAGGTCGACGTCAACGTGGAGCTGTCCGGCGGCATCCGCGACGACGACTCCCTGGCCGCGGCGCTGGCCACCGGCTGCCGACGGGTCAACATCGGCACCGCCGCGCTGGAGAAGGCCGATTGGTGCCGGAAGATCATCGCCGAGCACGGCGACAAGATCGCGGTCGGCCTCGACGTACGCGGCACCACGCTGGCCGCCCGCGGCTGGACCGAGGACGCGGGGGACCTATGGGAGGTGCTCGACCGGCTCGAGGCCGACGGCTGCCCCCGCTACGTGGTCACCGACGTGACCAAGGACGGCATGCTGCAGGGCCCGAACCTCGACCTCTACCGGCAGATCTGCGCCAGGACCGACAAACCCGTCGTGGCCAGCGGAGGCGTTTCCTCCATCGATGACCTGGTCGCACTAGCTTCTCTCGTTCCGGACGGAGTGGAGGGTGCGATCGTGGGCAGGGCCCTGTACGCTCACGCGTTCACACTGGAAAACGCGCTGGCCGCGGTACGCGTGTAGTTCGCCGGGAGGGGGCGAGATGAGCGTCAGCAACATCGGCATGGAAAGCACCGGTTTCCGGGTGTTTTCGGGCGGCATCTGGGAGGAGAAGTACGGCTACGCCCGTGCCGTGGTGGCGGGCGAGCGGGTGATCGTGTCCGGTTGCACGGCCACGGTCGAAGGAGAGGTGCGCCACGTCGGCGACGCCTACAAGCAGAGCCTGACCGCCATCGACATCGCGCTGGAGGCCGTCCTGATGGGCGGCCTGACCCACGAGGACGTCATCATGGTCCGCTACTACGTGGTGGAGCAACGTCACTTCGACCTCGTAGGCAAGGCCATCGGCGAGGTCTTCGGCAAGGTCCGCCCCGCCTGCACGGGAGTGCGGGTGGCCGGCCTGGTCGATCCCAGGATGCTGGTCGAGATCGAGATCGAGGCACTTCGAACATGACCGTGGCGGTAAGAGTCATTCCCTGTCTCGACGTGGACGCCGGTCGGGTGGTCAAAGGCGTCAACTTCGAGAACCTGCGTGACGCGGGTGATCCCGTCGAGCTGGCCAGGCGCTACGACGAGGAGGGGGCCGACGAGCTCACCTTCCTCGACATCACGGCGTCCTCCGGCGAGCGGGAGACCATGCTCGACGTGGTGCGCAGGACCGCGGAGCAGGTGTTCATCCCGCTCACGGTCGGGGGCGGCGTGCGCTCGACTGAGGACGTCAACCGCCTGCTGCGGGCCGGAGCCGACAAGGTGTCACTCAACACGGCCGCCATCGCCAGACCCGAGCTGCTCACCGAGGCCTCGCGGCGGTTCGGCGCCCAGTGCGTCGTGCTGTCGGTGGACGCCCGGCGGGCACCGGGCACGGCGAGCGGCTTCGAGGTGACCACTCACGGCGGGCGGCGCGGCACGGGGATCGACGCGGTGGAGTGGGCGGCGCGCGGTGAGGAACTGGGCGTCGGCGAGATCCTGCTCAACTCCATGGACGGCGACGGCACGCTCGACGGCTACGACCTGGAGATGCTGCGGGCGGTCCGGGCGGCCGTCCGGGTGCCGGTGATCGCCAGCGGTGGCGCGGGCCGGCTGGAGGACTTCCCGCCGGCCGTGGCGGCCGGTGCCGACGCGGTGCTCGCGGCCAGCGTGTTCCACTTTGGCACGCTGAAGATCTCGGAGGTCAAGGACACGCTCAGGATGGCCGGTCACCCGGTCCGCTAGAGCGATCCCCGGCACCAGCCGGGCGAAACGCCGGGGCGCGGCGGCAGGGCGCTCCGGCGTTTCCGTCGTGCTCGCGGTGCTTTGCTCGTCGTGCCGTGCCGTGCCGTGCCGTGCCGTGCCGGTCAGAACACCCGCAGGTGGTGGAAGAGCTCGTAGGAGACGTTCATGGCACCGAACGCCGCCGCCTCCGACCGCTTGACTGCCAGGAACGCGCTGCGCCGCAGCGGGCCGAGCGCCTCCATGAGCACCTCGTCGGCCTCCAGCGCGTCCAGCGCCTCATCCAGCGAGGCCGGCAGGCGCGGATACTGCCCGGGCCGGGTGTCCGGATCGACGTCCACCGGCGCGCCGGGGTCGAGCTTGCGCCGGATCCCGTCGAGGCCCGCGTGGATGACGGCCCCCAGCGACAGGTACGGGTTGGCGGAGGAGTCCGACGGCTTCAGCTCCAGGTTCGGCTCGCCGCTCTCGCCGAGCGGGGAGCACATGCGCACGGCGGCCTCCCGGTTGTCGGGGCCGTAGACGGCGTACGCGCTGGCCCACGTACGGGGAGCCAGGCGGCGGAAGCTGTTGACGCTGCCGCAGGTCAGCGCGGTCAGGGCGGGCAGGTGGGCGATCAGGCCGCCGATGAAGCCGTCACGCACCTCGCTCTCCTCCGCGAAGACGTTCTGGGTCTCGCGCCACAGCGACAGGTGCAGGTGAGCGCCGTTGCCCGCCTGGTCGGCCAGCGGCTTGGGCGCCAGCGTGGCCCACATCTGCATGCGCATGGCCAGCCCGCGCACGGTCTCCCGGTAGAGGACGTGGTTGTCGGCGGCGCGCAGCGCGGGCGCGTGGCGTACCGACAGCTCCTGCTGGCCGGGCCCCAGCTCGGGGTGATAATGCTCGACCCGCAGGCCCTGCGTCTCCAGGGCGCGGATGAGCTTGATCGTGTAGTCGTGCGCCGTGTCGAACCCCGAGTTGGCATAGCAGAGCGAGTCGTCGAGCGGCACCAGCCGGTCCGGGCCGCCGGCCGGGTCGGGCAGGCGGCGGCCGAGGGTGAACTCCGGCTCGAAGGCGGCGACCAGCGTGTATCCCTCGGCCGCGAGCTCGGCGATCGCGTCCTTGAGAAACGTCCTCGCGCACGCGCCCCATGGCGAGCCGTCCGGCTGGCGGAGATCCGACAGCATCGCGGCCGCGCCCGGTGCGTGGGGCAACGGGACGTACGTGGCGGGGTCGGGGACGATGCGTACCTCGCCCACCGGACCCATGTGCTCGACGTCCTGGAGCTGGTCGAGCATGTTCATCGCCATCATGGCCACCGTGTGCCCGATACCCGTGTCGAGCCGTTCGGCCAACCGGGACCGGGATGCCGCCTTGCCACGGATCACGCCACCGTGGTCGGCGTACAGGAAACGGATCAGCTCGATGCCCTCGAGCTCAGCCCGCTCGAGGATGCGCCGCGCGTTGGGATCGAGCTGATTGATCTTGGTGCCGCTGGGGCGATCTCTCATCCTGCCTGCGTAACACGATCTGGCAGCGCGGGGAAGCACCTGACGCAGACAGAACCATCCGTCAGGTCAGAACACTCCCAAAGAACACGGCGAGCTGGTTGGCTCCGTGAATGATTCCGTCGAACACACCGTTGACCGCGGCGGCGGCTTGGGCCGGCCGGGTGAACAGGTAGAAGACCACGAACGCGACAGCCACGTAGGTGATCACCTTCTTGACCTGCATGGGGGGCCTCCTGCAGTCCGTTCCCAGCCGTATATACCCGGATCTGGGCGATCACTGGCATCTTCTGTGAAGATGTTCATGATCCTAACCGGGGGGCTTCTTTCCTCTGCCATGGTAAGGGCTAGAGCACGGGCGTGAGCGCCTGTCGCGCCGGGATTTGCGCGAGCTTGACGCGCGGCAGGAGAGAGATCGGCAGCGCGATCGGTGACGGCAGGATCGTGGCGGTCAGCGCCGGTGCCATGACCAGCGGATGGACGTTCCGCTCCCGGCTGTCGAGGTACATCCACCGGGCCTGCGAACAGGTCCCAGGCGATGATCTGGGCCCACAGCGCGGCCGGGGCCTCCGGGCGGGTCGCCGGCGCGGCCAGCCCTTCCTTGCGGGGACGGCCGGGTCACCACCGGCCAGAATTCCGGGAGCAGCGGCACCATCAGGATCAGGTCGACCGCATCGCGGGCAGCACGATCGGCGGTGAGCCCGGCGACCTCCCGGGTAACCCCCGCCAGGTGGGCGCCAGGGATCATCGACCCCCGGAACGGCGCGGCCGCGTACAGGCTGAAGTCGAACAGGAACGCGGCCATGGGCTGAGGCGCCTCCTCGGGCGAGCATGGGGGTGGGGCTGTCTCTTATACTCATCTAAAAAAAAAAAAAAGTATAAGTAGAACTCCCTTATCTCGTTCGTGATTTCTAATATCTAAAACTGTAAGTACTCCAACTTCTATATTTCTATCT
>NZ_VCKX01000377.1 GCF_005889725.1 Nonomuraea zeae | reverse complement strand
GGGGAGTTGTATATCGCGGGTGTGCAGGTGGCTCGCGGGTATGTGGGGCGGCCGGATCTGACGTCGGAGCGGTTTGTGGCGTGCCCGTTTGAGGTGGGGGCGCGCATGTATCGCAGTGGTGACGTGGCGCGCTGGAACGCTGATGGGGATCTGGAGTATCTGGGCCGGGCCGACGACCAGATCAAGATTCGGGGGTTCCGGGTCGAGCCGGGCGAGGTGGAGGCGGTGGTGGCGGCGCATCCGCTGGTGGCTCAGGCGGCGGTGATCGCTCGTGAGGATGTGCCGGGTGAGGTCCGGCTGGTGGCGTATGTCGTGGGGGCTGAGGGGGTGGCTGATCTGGTGCGGCGGTTTGTGGGCGAGCGGCTGCCGGATTACATGGTGCCGTCGGTGGTGGTGGCGCTTGATGCGTTGCCGTTGACGGGTAACGGCAAGCTTGATCGTAGGGCTTTGCCTGTGCCTGAGCTGGGTGCTGGTGGGGGGCGGGTGCCGGCGACGGTGCGGGAGGAGTTGTTGTGTCAGGCGTTCGCCGAGGTTTTGGGGTTGTCTGCGGTGGGGGTGGACGAGGATTTCTTCGCTTTGGGTGGGCATTCGCTGCTGGCGGTGCGGTTGGTGAGCCGGGTGCGGGCGCTGCTGGGGGCGGAGTTGGGGTTGCCGGTGTTGTTCGAGGCGCCGTCGGTGGCGGCGTTGGCGGCGCGGCTGGGTGAGGCTGGGACGGCTCGGCTTTCGTTGACGGTGGTGGAGCGGCCGGGGCGGGTGCCGTTGTCGTATGCGCAGCAGCGGTTGTGGTTCATCGGGCAGTTGGAGGGCCCGAGTGCCACCTACAACATTCCGATCGTGGTGCGGCTCGATGGTGAGGTGGACGTCGACGCGTTGGGGTTGGCGTTGCGGGATGTGATCGAGCGGCATGAGGTGTTGCGGACGGTTTTCCCGGTCGCTGATGGCGAGCCTTACCAGCGGGTTCTTGCGCCGGATGAGCTGATCTGGCGGATGGAGCGGGTGTCGTCGGCTGATCTGGAGGTCGCCGAGGCGACAGGCTATGGCTTCGATCTGGCGTCGGAGGTGCCGATCAGGGCGTGGTTGTTCGACGAGCGGGTGCTGGTGGTGGTGATCCACCACATCGCCAGTGACGGCTGGTCACGGGCACCGCTGGCCAAGGACGTCTCCTCCGCCTACGCCGCCCGCCGCGCGGGCGCCGCGCCGCGATGGGAGCCGCTGCCCGTCCAGTACGCCGACTACGCGCTCTGGCAGCGCGAGCTGCTCGGCGACGACCAGGATCCGGACAGCGTGATCTCGCGGCAGGTCGCCTATTGGCGGGAGACCCTGGCCGGGGCGCCGGAGGAGCTGGCGCTGCCGGCGGACCGGGCCCGCCCGCCGCTGGCCTCGCACCGCGGGTACAGCGCGCCGATCGAGATCCCCACGCACATGCACGCCCGCCTGGCGGAGGTGGCGCGCGCCGAGGGCGTCACCACGTTCATGGTGGTCCAGGCCGCGCTGGCGGTGCTGCTGTCCCGGCTGGGCGCCGGGCCCGACATCCCCATCGGTACGGCCAACGCCGGCCGCACCGATGAGGCCCTGGACGATCTCGTCGGGTTCTTCATCAACACGCTGGTGCTGCGTACCGACCTGTCGGACGACCCCACGTTCCGGGAGCTGCTCGGCCGGGTGCGCCAGACCAGCCTGCAGGCCCTCGCCCACCAGGACGTGCCGTTCGAGCGGCTCGTCGAGGAGCTGGCGCCGGCCAGATCACGCGCCCGGCACCCCCTCGTCCAGGTGATGCTGACGCTGCAGAACACCGGCGAGGCCGCTCTGGAGCTGCCCGGCGCGCGGACCGGTGAGATCGCCGCCGGCGAGCCGGCCGCGAAGTTCGACCTGGACATGCGCCTGATGGAGACCTTCGGCCCCGACGGCGGCCCTACGGGGGTGCGCGGCTCGCTGATCGGCGCCGCCGACCTGTTCGATCCGGCCTCGGTCACCCGCATCGCGGCCCGGTTCACCCGGCTGCTCGGCCTCCTCCTCGACGACCCCCAAATCCGGCCAGGCTCTGTCGAACTGCTCGAACCGGACGAGCGGCGCCGCCTGCTCACCGAGTGGAACACCGCCCCGGTCCCGGCCGAGCCCGCCACCTTGCCCGAGCTGTTCGAGGCGCAGGCCGTACGCACCCCGGACGCGGTCGCCCTCGTGGCCGGCGGTGTCGCCGTGACGTACGCGGACCTCGACGCCCGCGCCAACCGGCTGGCCAGGCTGCTGATCCGGCGGGGTGTCGGACCCGAGTCGGTGGTCGGCGTCTGCCTGGAACGGGGGATCGACCTGGTGGTCGCCGCGCTCGGCGTGCTCAAGGCCGGTGGGGCGTATCTGCCGGTGGATCCGGCGTACCCGGCTGAGCGGATCGCGTACGCGCTGGCCGACGCGCGAGCCTGCCACGTCCTCAGCTCGGCCGATCTGCGCGGCCGGCTGCCGGACGGCGTGCCGTGGCTGGCCGTGCGGGACCTCGCCGGGTCCGGCGCGCCGGTCGCGGGGGAGCGGCAGGTGCTCGATCCGGAGCATCCCGCGTACGTGATCTACACCTCCGGCTCCACCGGCCGTCCCAAGGGGGTGGCGGTCACTCACGCGAACGTCACCGGCCTGTTCGCGCAGACGCGGCCGCTGTTCGGGTTCGGGCCTGACGACGTGTGGAGCTGGTTCCACTCGTTCGCGTTCGACTTCTCGGTGTGGGAGCTGTGGGGCGCGTTGCTGCACGGCGGGCGGGTCGTGGTGGTGCCGTACGCGGTGTCCCGGTCGCCGGAGCAGTTCCTCGCCCTCCTCGAACGCGAGCGCGTCACCCTGCTCAGCCAGACGCCGTCGGCGTTCTACCAGCTCACGGCCGTCGAGGAGCACCGGCCCGAAGCGGTCGCCTCGGTACGCGCCGTCGTGTTCGGTGGCGAGGCACTGGACCCCGCGCGGCTGGACGACTGGTGGGAACGCCACGGCGACGGCGTGCGCCTGGTGAACATGTACGGCATCACCGAGACCACCGTCCACGTCACCTTCCACGAGCTGCGTCCCTCCGGCGACGCGCCGGGCAGCGTGATCGGGCGCGGGCTTCCCGGACTCAGCGTGTACGTGCTGGACGAAGGGCTGCGCCCGATGCCCACCGGCAGCGTCGGCGAGGTGTACGTGTCCGGCGGCCAACTCGCCCGCGGCTACCTGGGACAGCCGGCGCTGACCGCGAGCCGGTTCGTGGCCTCCCCGTTCGAGCCGGGCCGGCGCATGTACCGGACCGGCGACCGGGCACGGTGGACCGCCGACGGCCACCTCGTCTTCGCCGGGCGGGCCGACGACCAGGTGAAGATCCGCGGGTTCCGGATCGAGCCGGGCGAGGTGCGGGCAGTGCTGGCCGGGTGCCCCCAAGTCGGGCAGGCGGCCGTGATCGCCCGCGAGGACACCCCGGGCGACGTGCGCCTGGTCGCCTACGTGACGGCCGCCGACACCTGGACCGCCGCGGAGCCCGCCGCCGACACGCTCTCCGGCGGCGCGCTGCCCGAGGTGGTGCGGCGCTTCGCGGCCGAGCGGCTGCCCGGGCACATGGTGCCGGCCGCCGTGGTCGTGCTCGACGCGTTGCCCCTGACGGTCAACGGCAAGCTCGACCGCAGGGCGCTGCCCGCGCCCCAGTACGCGGCAGGCGCCGGCCGCGCCCCCGCCGACGCCAGGGAAGAGCGGCTGTGCGAGGCGTTCGCCCAGGTACTCGGGCTGGAGAGGGTCGGTGTCGACGACGACTTCTTCGCGCTCGGCGGCCATTCGCTGCTCGCCGTGCGGCTGATGAGCCGGATCAGGACCGTGCTGGACGTCGAAGCCGACCTGGCGGCGCTGTTCGACGCGCCCACCCCGGCGGGGCTGGCCCGGCGGCTGGGCGACGAGAGATCACGGCGGCCCGTGCTGCGGCCCCTGGGCGCCGGGGAGGAGACCGAATGATCCCGTTGTCGTTCGCGCAGCGCCGGTTGTGGTTCATCGGGCAGCTCGAAGGCCCGAGCGCGACCTACAACATCCCCATCGTGCGTACGCTGCCGGGCCAGGTGGACGCCGCCGCGCTCGACGCCGCCCTCCTGGACGTGATCGGGCGGCACGAGGCGCTGCGCACGGTGGTCGCAACCGTGGACGGGGAGCCGTACCAGCACGTCGTCCCGCTCGCCGAGCTGGCGTGGGAGCTGCGGGTCGCCGACGTGGCGGACCTGGACGACGCGGTGGCGGCGGCCGGCGCGCACCCGTTCGACCTGGCGCGCGAGATCCCTATCCGGGCCTGGCTGTTCCGGGCCGGCGACGGCCGGCAGGCGCTCACCGTGGTGCTGCACCACATCGCCGGCGACGCCTGGTCGATGGGGCCGCTGACCAGGGACGTCTCCGCGGCCTACGCCGCCAGGTGCGCGGGCGGGGCGCCGGAGTGGAAGCCGCTGCCGGTCCAGTACGGCGACTACACGATGTGGCAGCGCAAGCTGCTCGGCGACGAAAGCGACCCGGACAGCGTCATGTCCCGCCAGCTCGCCTACTGGCGGACCCGGCTGCTGGGCGCACCCGTGGAGCTGACCCTGCCGTTCGACCGGCCTCGCCCGCCGGTGGCCACGTACCGGGGGCTCAGCGAACGGATGGAGATCCCGGCCGACGTGCACGCGCGGCTGGCGGCGGTGGCGCGGGCCGAGGGCGTGACCACGTTCATGGTGCTGCAGGCCGCGCTGGCGGTGCTGTTGTCGCGGCTGGGCGCGGGCACCGACCTGCCAATCGGCACGGACGTCGCCGGCCGTACCGACGAGGCCCTGGACGAGCTGGTCGGGTTCTTCGTCAACACCCTGGTCCTGCGTACGGACACCTCAGGGGATCCCACGTTCGCCGAGGTGCTCGCGCGGGTGCGGAAGACGGACGTGGCCGCGTACCAGCATCAGGACGTGCCGTTCGATAAGGTCGTCGAGGAGCTCGCGCCCGCGCGGTCGCTGGCGCGGCACCCGCTGTTCCAGGTGATGCTCACCCTGCAGAACGCCGCCAGGACCGTCGCGGACGGGCCCGCCGGGGACCGCGCTTCGGGGGCGCTGGGGGCGAAGTTCGATCTCGAGGTGGTGTTCGGCGAGGTCTTCGACACCGCCGGCGCGCCAGCGGGGATGCGCGGTGTGGTCACCGCCGCCGCCGACGTGTTCGACCAGGAGAGCGTCACGGCGCTCGCCGGCCGGCTGACGCGGGTGCTGGAGCAGGTGACCGCCGACCCGGGCACGCGCCTGAGCGCGGTGGACGTGCTCGATCCCGCCGAACGGCGGCGCGTCCTGGTGGAGTGGACCAAGGTCGCCTCGGCGGCGGTCCCGGTGCCCGACGACATGCGGCCCCTGGCCACGCGCGCGTACGTGCTGGACGAGCATCTCACCCCCACCCCGATCGGCGTCACCGGCGACCTGTACGTGGCCGCCGACGGGCGGCAGCCGGAGCGGTTCGTGGCCAACCCGTTCGCCTCCGACGGGACCCTGCTGTACCGCACCGCCCACCGCGCCAAGTGGACGACCTCCGGTGAGCTCGTCGTCGTGGCCGCGCCCCGCGAGGAGACGCCCGCGGCCGACCCGCGGCTCGTCGCCTACGTCGTACCGGCGCCAGGGGCCGTCATCGACGCGGCCGAGCTGAAGGAGTTCATCGGCCGTCACCTGCCCGCGTCGATGGTCCCCGCGGCACTGGTGACGCTCGACGAGCTCCCGCTGACGCCGAACGGCAAGATCGACACCAGGAACCTGCCGCTGCCCGACCTCACCGCGCTCGCCGCCACCGGCCGCGGCCCCGCCGACCCGCGCGAGGAGCTGGTGTGCGCCGCGTTCGCCGACGTCCTCGGCCTGGAGTCGGTCGGCGCCGAGGACGACTTCTTCGCGCTCGGCGGCCACTCGCTGCTGGCCATCCGCCTGGCGGAACGGCTGCGCGCCCGGGGCCTCGACGTGCCGGTACGCGCCCTTTTCGAAACCCCGACCCCGGCGGGCCTGGCCGCCACAGCGGGTGTGGACCGGGCGCCGGTACCCGCCAACCTGATCCCCGACGGAGCCACCCGGATCACCCCCGCCATGCTGCCCCTGGTGGACCTGACCGCCGACGAGATCGACCGCGTCGTGGCCGGCGTCGAGGGCGGCGCGCCCAACATCGCCGACGTCTACCCGCTCGCGCCGCTCCAGGAGGGGCTGCTCTTCCACCACCTGCTGGCCGAGGACGGCGGCCGGGACGCCTACGTGATGCCGACCGTGCTGGAGTTCGACACCCGCGACCGGCTCGACGCCTTCCTCGGCGCGTTGCAGCGGGTGATCGACCGCCACGACATCTACCGCACGTCCATCGTCTGGGCGGGGCTCCGCGAACCGGTCCAGGTCGTCTGGCGCCAGGCGACACTTCCCGTGCGCGAGGTGGAGTTACCGGAGCAGGACGGTGATCTGGCCGAACGGCTGGTGGCCCACGCCGGGCGGAAACTGGACGTCGGCCGTGCGCCCATGATCGACGTGCACACCACCGCCGCGCCCGGCGGCCGGTGGCTGGCGCTGGCCAGGGTGCACCACATGGTCCAGGACCACATGGCGCTGGAGGTGCTGCTCGCCGAGATCCTGGCGATCCTCTCGGGACGCGGCGGCCAGCTCGCCGAGCCCCGGCCGTTCCGCGACTTCGTGGCCCAGGCCCGCGACGCCGCGGACCGTGCCGCGCACGAACGCCACTTCGCCGAACTGCTCGGCGACGTCACCGAGCCGACCACGCCGTTCGGCCTGGTGGACGCGCGCGGCGACGGAGACGACGTCGTACGCCGGGCCGTGGCGTTCTCCGGGCAGTCGCAGCGGCGGTTGCGCGCGGTCGCCAAACGGCTGGGCGTCAGCACCGCGACACTCATGCACGTGGCCTGGGCCCGCGTGGTGGCCGCGGTGTCCGGCCGCGACGACGTGGTGTTCGGGACGGTGCTGTTCGGGCGCATGCACGCCGGCACCGGCTCCGGCCAGGTCCCGGGCCCGTACATCAACACCCTGCCGGTACGCGTGCGCACCCACGAGCTGACCGTGCTCCAAGCCGTGTCGGAACTGCGCGGCCAGCTCGCCCGGCTCCTGGAGCACGAGCACGCCTCTCTCTCGCTCGCCCAGCAGGCCAGCGGCGTGCCGCCGGAGACCCCCCTGTTCACCTCGTTCCTCAACTACCGCCACAACACCCGGCGCGGCGAGGGCGAGGGCGGCGGCCCGGACGGCATCCGGTTGCTGCTCGCCCGGGAGCGCACCAACTACCCGCTCGGCGTCGCGGTCGAGGACGACGGCGACGGGCTCGCGCTGACCGTGGACGCGGTCGCGCCCATCGACCCGGCGGCCGTCGGCAGGCTCGTCCGCACCGCCGCGGAGAACCTGGCCACCGCGCTGGAAGACACCCTCAACGGCGGCCCCGACCTGCCGCTGAGCGGCATCGACGCACTCGACGAGAGCGAGCTGCACCGGGTCCTGCGCGAATGGAACGCCACGGCGGCCAGCCTGCCGGAGGCGACGCTGCCGGAGTTGTTCGAGGCCCGGGCGGCCACCGCACCCGGCGCGATCGCCGTGGCCTCGGGCGGCGTGGAGCTGACCTACGCCGAGCTGAACCGGCGTGCCGACGGGCTCGCAGGCGAGCTGCGCGACCGGGGCGTCGGACCCGAGTCGGTGGTCGCGGTGGTCATGGAACGGGACGCCGAGCTGGTCGTCGCCCTGCTCGCCGTGCTCAAGGCCGGAGGGGCGTACCTGCCGGTCGATCCCGGGTACCCGGCCGAGCGGATCGGCTACATGCTGCGCGACGCCGCTCCAGCCGTCATCCTCGCCTCACCCGGCGTCGCCGCGCTCCTGCCGCCGTCGCCCGCCCCGATCCTCGTCCTGGACGGCACCCCCCGGCCCGTCCCTCCTCCGGCCGCCTTCGCGGGCGCCCGTTCGCCGGACAACCCGGCGTACGTGATCTACACCTCCGGCTCGACCGGCCGGCCCAAGGGTGTCGTGATCAGCCATCGGGCGCTGGCCAACCACCTGCGGGCCGCCGCCGAACGGGTGCCGCTCAGCGCGGACGACCGGCTGGTCGCGGTCACCACGGTGTCCTTCGACATCGCGGCGCTGGAGCTGTTCCTGCCGCTCGTGGCCGGCGCCCGGGTGGTGCTCGCGCCCGAGGAGACCGTACGCGAGCCGGCCGCCCTGCTCGACCTGGTACGCGGCAGCGGCGCGACGGCCATGCAGGCGGTGCCCTCTCTGTGGCGGGCGCTGCTCGACACCGGCGACTGGCCCCGCGGCGTGCGGATGCTCGTCGGTGGCGAGGCGCTGCCCGGGGAACTGGCCGCGCGCATCACGGCCATGGGGGCGCGGGCCGAGAACCTGTACGGGCCCACCGAGGCCACCATCTGGGCGACATCGGCCCAGGTGGCGGACGGGCCGGTGACGATCGGGCGGCCGTTCGCGAACACCCGCGCCTACGTACTGGACCGGGACCTGCGTCCCGTGGCGGCCGGCGTCGCCGGCGAGCTGTACCTGGCGGGCGCCCAGCTCGCCCGCGGCTACCTGCGCCGGCCTGGCCTGACGGCGGAACGTTTCGTGGCCGCCCCTTACGGGCCGGACGGCGAACGCATGTATCGGACGGGTGACCTGGCGCGCTGGCGGGCCGACGGCACCCTCGAATGCCTGGGGCGTACCGACGACCAGGTCAAGATCCGCGGGTTCCGGATCGAGCTGGGCGAGATCGAGGCCGTGCTCGAACGCCACCAGCAGGTGGCACGCGCGGCCGTGGCCGTGCGCGAGGACGCGACCGGCGGCCCCCGCCTGGTCGGGTACGTCGTACCGGTGCCCGGTCACCAGCCGGACGGCGCGGCCGTCCGCGAGCACGTGGCCGGGGACCTGCCCGCGTACATGGTGCCGTCGCCGGTGATGGTGCTCGATGCGCTGCCCCTGACGGCCAACGGCAAGGTGGACCGCAAGGCCCTGCCCGCCCCGGACCAGCGACCGGCCGGCGACCGCCGCGCCCCGGCCACCCTGCGCGAAGAGCTGCTCTGCGGCGTGTTCGCCGAGGTGCTCGGGCTGCCCGAGGTGGGCGTGGACGGCGACTTCTTCGCGCTGGGCGGGCATTCGCTGCTGGCGGTGCGGCTGATCAGCCGGGCGCGTACGGTGCTGGGCGTCGAAGTGCCGCTGCGACTGCTGTTCCAGGCACCGACGGCGGCCGGGCTGGCCGGCCGGCTGGGGAGCGCCGGGGTGGCGCGGCGGGGCGTGCGGGCCGTGGAGCCTCGCCCGGAGCGGGTGCCGTTGTCGTTCGCGCAGCGGCGGGTGTGGTTCCTCGGCCGCTTGGAGGGGCCGAGTCCCACCTACAACATCCCCGTGGTCCTGCGGCTCTCGGGCGGCGTCGATGCCGAGGCCCTGGGCGCGGCGCTGCGGGACGTGATCGAGCGGCACGAGGTGCTGCGGACGGTGTTCCCCGAGGTGGACGGGGAGCCCTACCAGCGGGTGGTGCCCGTCGCGGACCTGGACTGGGAGCTGTTCGTGAGCGCGGCCGCGGACCTCGGCGAGGCGGTGGCCGGGGCCTGCCGGCACGCCTTCGATCTTTCGGCCGAGGTGCCGGTGCGGGCGTGGTTGTTCTCGGCGGCCACGGATGAGCATGTGCTGGTGGTCGTCGTGCACCACATCGCGGGTGACGGCTGGTCGATGGGGCCGCTGGCGCGGGACGTGTCGGTGGCTTATGGCGCGCGGTGCGCGGGTGCGGCTCCGGCGTGGGAACCGTTGCCGGTGCAGTACGCCGACTACGCGTTGTGGCAGCGGGAGCTGCTGGGGGATGAGCGGGATGCGGGGAGCGTGGTCTCGCGGCAGGTGGCGTACTGGCGGGAGAGGCTTGCGGGGGCGCCGGAGGAGCTGGTGTTGCCGGTTGACCGGCCGCGTCCGGCGGTGGCGTCCCATCGGGCGGTGACGGTGCCGGTGGAGGTGCCGGCCGAGGTGCATGCGCGGGTGGTGGGGCTGGCACGGGCGGAGGGTGTCACCACGTTCATGGTGGTCCAGGCCGCGCTGGCGGTGTTGCTGTCGCGGCTGGGGGCGGGGAGCGACATTCCGATCGGGGCGGCCCATGCGGGGCGGACCGATGAGGCGTTGGAGGATCTGGTCGGGTTCTTCGTCAGCACGCTGGTGCTGCGGACCGACCTGTCCGGGAATCCCACGTTCCACGAGCTGCTGGGGCGGGTGCGGGAAGCGAGCCTGGCGGCTTTCGAGCATCAGGACGTGCCGTTCGAGCGGCTGGTGGAGGAGCTGGCGCCGGCGCGGTCGCTGGCCCGGCACCCGCTGTTCCAGGTGATGCTGACCGTGCAGAACACCGGCCGGGCGGTGCTGGAGCTGCCGGAGGTGTCGGCTGCGGGGATGCCGGTGGAGGCGGCGGCCAAGTTCGACCTGGAACTGGGACTGGCGGAGGTCATGGACCCCTCGGGGGCGCCGGCCGGGGTGCGGGGGTCGCTGG
>NZ_VCKX01000376.1 GCF_005889725.1 Nonomuraea zeae | reverse complement strand
GCTCACCCCCGCCACCCCTGGCACCGCGTACGAATGCGGCGCGTCGGCCGCCAGCAACGCCGCGACCTCCGCCGCCGCCCCCTCACCCAGCCAGCCCGGGTCACCACCCGAGCCCAGCCGGCCCGCGCCGTCACCCGAGCTTCCCCAGCTCGCGCCGTCACCCGAGCCCTGCCGGGCGGGCGGCTCCTCGGGCGCGCGGGTCAGGCTCATCCAGGAGAACCGCCCGCTCTCCTCCACCCCGTCCACCTTCGCCGTCACCTCACCGACCAGCTCGGCGTCGCCCAGCGGCCGGTACGTCGCCCCCAGCTCCGCCAGCGCGTGCCGCACCAGCTCCACCGCGCACGACGTGCCACCCCACACGGCTAACCGATCACGCCGCGACACCTGAGGGCAGCCGACCACCACCGCGTCGCCCAGCACCCAGGCCCGTCCTCCCCTGCCCAGGCCCTGCCCCGCCCACATCACCAGATCGTCGTCCCCGCACGCCGCCCGCAGATCGCGGGCGGCCCGCAGCTCACGGATCACAGGATCGCGTCCTTCCTCGAAGCCTGTCGCGGCCGACTCCCTCGACGGGCCCTCCTCCGCCGCGCTCTGGGCGCGCGCGGAGTCCTTCCCGCCCGTTTTCGTACATGTCAGCCCAATTATCTGCACGACTTCTCATAAGGCGACAATCCACCCCAAGGGCTCCCACTGAGCGCCGGGGACGACCTGCTCAGAACATCCCGTTCGGGATCTCTTCCGGCTCCGGCACGGGCTGCACCACGTCCCAGTGCTCGACGATCTGGCCGTCCTCCAGCCGCCAGACGTCCACGACCGCGATCCCGCGCCCGCCCTCGGGCGGAACCATGTGATAGTGCATCACCACATAGTCGTCCTCGGCGATCACCCGCTTGAGGTCGAGCCGGGACCCGGCGACCGGGGCGCTCGCGATGAACTCGATGAACGCCTCCCGCCCCGACGGGTTCCCCGGGCTGTGCTCGACGAAATCCTCCCGGAGCAAGGTACGCAGGATGCCGATGTTGCCTGCCGCGAATTCGGTGAAGCCGCGCAGGGCGAGCTCTTTGTTGCGTCCGCTGACGCTGATCTCCGTCATGCGGACCACGATCGCGCCGCCGGGCCCGGCCTGTCGATTACACGGGATGTAATGGACAGGCCGCTGGTCAGGCGGGTATCGCGGGCGGATAGAAAGGGAGGATGCATCGTGATCGCCCGGTCGGCGAGCTGCTGCGCGAGTGGCGCAGGCGTCGCCGTCTGAGCCAGCTCGACCTGGCCATCCAGGCTGACGTGTCCACCCGGCACGTCAGCTTCGTCGAGACGGGGCGGACGATCCCGAGCCGCGCCATGCTCCTCCACCTGGCCGAACGCCTGGACGTCCCCCTGCGCGAGCGCAACCGGCTGCTGGTCGCGGCCGGGTACGCGCCCGCCTACGACCGGCGTCCCCTGGAGGACCCGGACCTGGCCCAGGCATACGAGGCCATCCGGAGCGTGCTGAGCGGGCACGAGCCGTTTCCCGCCGTCGCCGTGGACCGCCGCTGGAACGTGGTGCTCACCAACTCGGCCATGGAGGTCTTCCTGGACGGGGTGGATCCGGCGCTGCTGGAGCCGCCGGTCAACATGATGCGGCTCGGCCTGGACCCGCGCGGGTTCGCGCCCCGGCTGCGGAACTTGGGGCAGGTGCGCGCGTACCTGCTGCCCCGGCTCGCCCGCCAGGCGGCCCGCACGGGGGATCCCGTGCTGGGCTCGCTGTACGAGGAGCTCCGGGCGTACGGGGCCGAGGACGAGCCGCCCGCCGCCGGGCCCGCCGACATCGCCCTGCCCATCCAGCTCGGGTACGACGGGGTCGAGCTGTCCTTCTTCAGCACGATCACGACGTTCGGCGCGGCCTTCGACATCACGCTCGACGAGATCGCCGTCGAGTCCTTCTTCCCCGCCGACGCCGCGACCACCGCCTATCTGCGGCGATCGGCGACTTCGTAGCGCCGCCGACGGCGAACACGCCTGATCTGACCGGCGCGTCGTCCGGCTCCTTCTCTCTCGATCCTTCGGCTGATCCAGGAGAAGGTAGGCAGCTCGGGCCCCGGCCGCCGAGACGCTTTTCCCGGAAGGTGCGTGGCGGGCGATGAGTTTCGGGTGCGGGATTCGTCGTCATGGGCACAGACGCGACGACAGACGGGAGCACGACGATGAGGATCACCCTGGCGACATTCCTGTCCTTGGACGGGGTCATGCAGGGACCGGGCACGCCCAGTGAGGACACCAGCGGCGGGTTCGAGCACGGCGGCTGGCAGTTCCCCTACGCCGACGAGCAGCTCTGGGCCTACAGCGCCAAGTGGTTCGCCGAGGCGGACGGCTTCCTCCTGGGCCGGAAGACCTATGAGATCTTCGCGGCCTACTGGCCGACCGTCACCGACGAGAACAATCTGATCGCGACCCGGCTCAACAGCCTGCCGAAGTACGTGGTCTCGACGACGCTGGACCGCGCCGAATGGCAGCACACGACGGTCATCAGGTCCGACGCACTCAAGGAGATCGCCGAGCTGAAGGCCCGTCCCGGCCGGGAGCTGCAGATCCACGGCAGCGGCGTCCTCGCGCAGTCGCTGCTGGACCACGGCCTGATCGACGAGCTGCGGCTGTGGACCTATCCGGTCGTCCTGGGCAGCGGCAAGCGGCTCTTCGAGCCGGGGCGCGCGGCGACGGCGCTGAGCCTGGTCGAGTCCAAGCAGAGCAGCAGCGGCTGCGTGCTCAACGTCTACCGGCCCGCGGGCAGACCGACGTACGGCGACTTCACCCAGGACGGGTAGGACGGCGCGGTGGTTCGTTGACAGCGCGACGGGTGATGGAACCGCCCGCCATCCCGTCCCCCGGGCCGGGCCGGGCCGGGTCGTTGGGCTCTTGAGCGACTTCGGCCTCTGGCGTGGACCTGCGCCTGCCGGGCCACCGTCTACGAGCTGTGCGCCGGCGGCAGCGAGGGCCTGCTCCGACGCACTGTCCAGTTCGACGGCGGACACCAGGTGCAGAAAACAAGACCGGCGTCCATCAACGACGCGTGGAGCCTCTGGGCCGCTCTTCTGGATGGAGCCGTCCGATGAGCCGGGGCCAGCCGGTGGCCTGACCTCTCATGTCACCGCTCTTCAGCGTGGCGTCACCGAACAAGCGCCCACCGGGTGACCGGTCCACGGTGGGCGAGAGCGGGGTTTCGGGGGTTCGAAAGGGGCGGCAGCCCCCTGGGAGGCGCTGCCCGGAGCCCCCGTCGCGCGCAGCGCGCCCTCGAAGGCGGAGGACCGTGCAGTGCGCCCCCGGAGGCCGAGGACCGTACTGTGCGCCTTCGAAGGCAGAAGGGACCGTGCTGGACCGTGCTGTCAGGCGGTTCCGTGGCCGGCCCGGAGCAGTCCGTACGTGACCGCCTGCTCCAACGCCTGCCAAGAAGCGTCGATGATGTTCTCCGCCACCCCCACCGTCGCCCACTCGGCCGTTTCGTCGCTGGAGGTGATCAGCACGCGCGTGATGGCGTCCGTGCCGTGCGTGCCCTCCAATATGCGGACCTTGTAGTCCACCAGCTCCAGCTTCGCCAGCTCGGGGTAGAGCTGCTCGAGCGCCAGCCGTACGGCCTTGTCCAGGGCGTTCACGGGGCCGTTGCCCTCGCCCGTGGCCACGATGCGCTCGCCCTTGGCGTGCACCTTGACCGTGGCCTCGCTGACCAGCTCGCCGCCCTTCGTCCGCTCGACGATCACGCGCCAGGACTCGACCTCGAAGTGGCGCTTGCGCTCACCCTGCACGGTGTCGCGCAGCAGGAGCTCGAAGGAGGCGTCCGCGGCCTCGAACGTGTAGCCCTTCGCCTCCAGGTCCTTGACCCGCTCGACCAGGGACTTGGTGTGCTCGGGCGTGAGCTCGTAGCCCAGCTCGCGGCCCTTGAGCTCGACCGAGGCCCGCCCCGCCATGTCGGAGACGAGCATCCGCATGTCGTTGCCGACCTGGGCGGGGTCGATGTGCTGGTAAAGGTTGGGGTCCACCTTGATGGCGCTGGCGTGCAGGCCGGCCTTGTGCGCGAAAGCGGACATCCCGACGTAGGGGGCGTGGGAGTTGGGGGTGACGTTGGTGACCTCGGTGATCGCGTGGGCGATGCGGGTCATGTCGCCGAGCGCCTCCTGCGGCACCAGGTCGAAGCCGCGCTTGAGCTGGAGGTTCGCGACGACGGTGAAGAGGTTGGCGTTGCCGGAGCGCTCGCCGTAGCCGTTGGCGCAGCCCTGGACGTGCGTGGCGCCCGCCTTGACCGCGGCCAGGGTGTTGGCGACCGCGCAGCCGGTGTCGTCGTGGCAGTGGATGCCGACCCGGGCGCTGGTCTGCACGGCGTGGTGGACGATGTCGGCCAGCTCGTCGGGGAGCATGCCGCCGTTCGTGTCGCACAGGGCGATGACGTCGGCCCCGGCTTCCGCCGCGGTCCTGAGGACCTCCAGCGCGTAGGCTGGGTTGGACTTGTAACCGTCGAAGAAGTGCTCGGCGTCGAGGAAGACCCGCTGCCCCTCCGCACGAAGGTGAGAGACCGTGTCGCGGATCATCGCGAGGTTCTCCTGGAGAGTCGTGCGGAGGGCCAGCTCCACGTGCCGGTCGTGACTCTTGGCGACAAGGGTCACGACCGGCGCGCCGGATTCGCGCAATGCGGCCACCAATGGGTCGTCGGCTGCCTTCACACCGGCCCGGCGGGTCGCGCCGAACGCGGCTAGTTGCGCGTGCTTCAGATCGAGCTCTGTTCGAGCCTGCCTGAAGAACTCTGTGTCCTTGGGATTGGCGCCCGGCCAGCCCCCCTCGATGAAACCGACGCCCAGGCTGTCCAGGTGGCGCGCGACGGCAAGCTTGTCGGCGACTGTGAGGTTGAGCCCCTCTTGTTGTGCGCCGTCACGCAGCGTCGTGTCGTAGACGTGGAAGCGGTCGTCGGCCATGAGTCTCTCTTTTCCGGAAGGTCTCTCTGAGTGGGAAAACAAAAAGACCCCTCACGGACGTGAGAGGTCTGCGCGCTGGCGGTGTCCCTTTGTCAGCCAGCGCGCCTGCCGATAATGAGCAGACCGTAGAACATGGTGCCGCCCAGTCTGCCATACCGATTCACCATTCGGCACACCGATCTCACTCTTCGGGACACGACTCAGGTAAAAAGCTCACCACCTGCGCATTACCGAGGGTGTTCATCCGGCTAGGTCACACCTCGATGCCGTCGCCGCCCGTGATGACGCGTTCGAGCGCCTGCGGGTCGAACGCCTCCCCGCCCAGCTGCCGGCCGTCGAGCAGCACGGTCGGCGTGCCTTCGAGCTGGACCTTGGCGGTCTCCACCAGGTGCTGCTCCGCGTACGACTGCGAGGTGACGCACTCGTCCACCGACGCCCCCGCCTTCCTGGCCGCCTGCACCAGCTCCGCGACGGTGAAGCCCGACGCCACGCCATGCGGGGCGGGCTGGAGGTCGTACAGCTCGTCCCTGAACGCCAGCCAGCTCTCCTCGGGCACGCACCGGGCGGCAGCGGCGGCCCGGATGGAGTTCGAGCGCATGGGCTCGTCCTGGAAGATCGTCACCTGGTGGAAGACGACCTTGACCTTGCCCTCCCTGGCCAGCTTCTGGATCGTGGCGTCCACCTTGGCATGCATGTCCTTGCAGACCGGGCAGTCGAAATCCTCGTACACGTCGAGCACGGGAGCATCGCTCCCCCGCTCGCCGAGGACCATCGAGCCGTCAACCTGCCTGGCCAGCCGTACCCCGTCAGAGGACGCTCCCGGCTTCGAGAACGCCAGCACCCCGAGCACGGCGATCGCCACGCACGCGATCGCGACCGCCACCAATCGCTTCATCATTCGCCAACTCCCGCCTCATCGATCGCGCAGACACTATCCGAAACGGAAACAATGCCTTCATGAAGGCATATCTCTTGGATCCTGCCGTGGCCGAGTACGTCGCCGCCCACACCACGCCGCCCGACCCCCTGCTCGATGAGCTGGCGAGAGAGACGGCCGCCGCCACGGGGGACTCCGCGACCATGCAGATCTCCCCGGACCAGGGCAGGTTCCTGACGATGATCACTCAGCTGATCTCGCCGTCGGTGGCCGTGGAGGTCGGGACGTTCACCGGCTACTCCTCCCTGTGCATCGCCCGGGGGCTCTCCGGCGGCCGGCTGCACTGCTTCGACGTGAGCGAGGAGTGGACGTCCATCGCGCGCCGCTACTGGCGCGAGGCCGGGGTGGCGGATCGGGTGACGCTCACCCTGGGGCCCGCGATGGACACGCTCGCGGCCTTCGACCAGCGCATCGACCTGGCCTTCCTCGACGCCGACAAGGGCAACTACCCGGGCTACTACGAGCTGCTCATGGAACGCCTGCGGCCGGGCGGGCTGCTGGTGGCGGACAACACGCTGCGCAGGGGGTTCGTGGCCGATCCCGCGCACGAGGAGACCACGACCGTGGAGATCCGCCAGTTCAACGACCTGGTGATCGAGGATCCGCGGGTGACCGTGCTCCTGCTGCCGGTCGCCGACGGCATGACCATGATCAGGAAGAACTAGGACACCGGACCGGGCACGGGCGGGCGCCGGCATGGCCGGTCGGGAGGGGGGCAGTCTCGACAGGACGCATTCGTGAGGGGGAGACATGCAATATCGCGCTCTCGGGCGGCGCGGCCCGACCGTGTCAGTGCTGGGATTCGGCGCGATGACGCTGGCCCCCGGCATCTACGCCGACGTCGACGAGCGGGAGGCCGCGGGAACGCTCCAGGCGGCGCTGGACGCGGGCATCACGCTCATCGACACCGCCGACATCTACGGCGCCGGCCACAGCGAGAGCCTGATCGGCCGGGTGCTGCGGGGACGGCGCGAGGAGTTCGTGCTGGCCACCAAGTTCGGCGGCGACCAGGACGAGCAGGGGCGGCTGGTGCCCGGAATGGGCAGGCCCGAGTACGTACGAAGCGCGCTGGACGCCAGCCTTGCCCGCCTGGGCACCGATCGCGTGGACCTGTACTACCTGCACCGGCTCGACCCGGACACGCCCGTCGAGGAGACCATGGGCGCGCTGGCCGAGCTGGTCCAGGCCGGGAAGATCGGGCACATCGGGCTGTCGGAGGTGTCGGCCCGGACGATCAGGCGGGCCTGCGCCGTCCATCCGGTCACGGCGGTGCAGAGCGAGTACTCGCTGTTCAACCGGGCGCCGGAGAAGGAGGTGCTGCCGGTCTGCGAGGAGCTGGGGGTCGGCTTCGTCGCCTACAGCCCGCTGGGCAGGGGGCTGCTCGGCGGCGCGATCCGCGCTCGCGGCGAGCTGGGGCCGGGCGACTGGCGAAGGGGGAATCCGCGCTTCCAGGAGGGCAACCTCGACCGCAACGTGGCGCTGGCCGACTCCGTGGCGGCCCTGGCGGGCGAGCACGGCCTGTCCGTGGCGCAGCTCGCGCTGGCCTGGCTCATGCACCAGGGCACCGTCCCGATCCCGGGGACCCGCCGGGTGGCGAACGTGCGGGCCAACGCCGCGGCGGCCGACGTGACGCTGGACAAGGAGGTCCTGCTGCGGCTGGAGGAGCTGGTGCCGCCCGGTGCGGCGGCGGGCGCGCAGGGCGATGACGCCTACCTGGGCAACATCGACCGCTGAGAGTCACGGAGAGTCACGAGAAGCCGGCGCCTCGGGGCAGGTGGGCGTGGGCCCCGGGGCGTGCCACCACACGAGCGGGCACGTCTCGGGGCCGTCGACAGGTCTCGGGGCCTCGGCACCCCAGCCGGGTGAAGGCGCAGGTCAGATGATCTTGTGGACCCAGTTGTGGGCGTCCGGGCGGGCGCCGTACTGGATGCCGACCAGCTCCTCGCGCACCCGCATCGTCACCGGACCCGGCGTGCCGTCGGCCACGGTCCAGGACCGGTCGGCGCCCTTGACGGTGCCCACCGGCGTCACCACGGCGGCGGTCCCGCACGCGAACACCTCCGTGAGCTCGCCCGACTCGGACGCCGCCTGCCACTCGTCGACCGAGATGAGGCGCTCCTCCGTCTCCAGGCCCAGGTCGCCGGCCAGCTCCAGGATCGACTCCCTGGTGATGCCGGGCAGCAGGGTCCCGGTCAGCGCGGGCGTGACGAGCTTGTTGCCGAAGACGAAGAACAGGTTCATCCCGCCCATCTCCTCGACGTACTTGTGCTCGCCCGCGTCCAGCCACACCACCTGGTCACAGCCGTTCTCCACGGCCTGGCGCTGGGCGACGAACGCGGCCGCGTAGTTGCCGCCGCACTTCGCGAAGCCGGTGCCGCCGGGGGCGGCACGGGTGTACTCGGTGGACAGCCACACCGAGACGGGCTTGATGCCGCCGGTGAAGTACGAGGCCGCCGGCGAGGCGATGACCATGTACTTGTACGTCCTCGACGGATAGTTGACCCCGAGGCCCGCCTGGGTCGCGATCATGAAGGGCCGCAGGTAGAGGCTGTGCCCCTCGGTGGTCGGCACCCACTCCTTGTCGGTCTCGACGAGCAGCTCCAGCGAGTCGACGAACGTCTCCTCCGGCAGCTCGGGCATGGCCATGCGGGTGGCCGAGCGGTTGAAGCGGGCGGCGTTCGCGTACGGGCGGAACGTCACGATCGACCCGTTGGTCTGGCGGTACGCCTTCAGGCCCTCGAACAGCTCCTGCGCATAGTGGAAGACCGAGGTGGCCGGGTCGAGCGAGAGCGGCCCGTACGGCAGGAGCCTGGCGTCGTGCCACCCCTCGCCCTCGGTGTAGTCGATCGAGATCATGTGATCCGTGAAGGTCTGCCCGAAACCGGGATTCGCCAGTACCTGCTCCCGCTCGGCCGCGGTGCGAGCGTGGTCGGATAGCTGCACGTCGAAGCTGAGCTTCTGAGCGATGGTCATGACGACGGTCCTTCTCTCTGCGACTCTACGAATCCTACGAACCTGCGACAGCTGCGCTGCCCGTGAGGCAGTCCGTACTTCCTATTGTCTCGCCATATGGGATGGCAAGCGGCCAATGGGGTGGTTCGCCCGTTTGGACGTGAAAAAGCGCCTGGCAGTCCTCCTCGGACCACCAGGCGCGTTTCGGGGCTAGGCGGTCCTAGCCGGATACTCGCGCGGTGATGTCGTCACCGATCTCGCGGGTGGTGCGGCTCGCCCCGCCGGCCAGCCGGTCCACGATGTCGTCGGCGACCGCCTGCTCGACCCTGGCCGCCTCGGCGCTCAGGCCGAGGTGGTCGAGGAGCATGGCGACCGACAGGATGGTCGCGGTGGGGTCGGCCTTGCCCTGCCCGGCGATGTCGGGCGCGCTGCCGTGCACCGGCTCGAACATGCTGGGCGCGGTGCGCTCGGGGTTGATGTTGCCGCTGGCCGCCAGGCCGATGCCGCCCGCGATGGCCGCGCCGAGGTCGGTGATGATGTCGCCGAACAGGTTGTCGGTGACCACCACGTCGAACCGCTCGGGCTGGCTCACGAAGAACATCGAGGCCGCGTCGATGTGGCTGTAGTCGGTCGTGACCTCGGGGTATTCCTCCGCCAGGCGGTTGACCGTGCGCTGCCACAGGTCGCCGGCGTAGGTGAGCACGTTGGTCTTGTGGACGAGCGTCAGCTTCTTGCGGGGCCGCGACTTGGCCTTCTCGAACGCGTAGCGCACCACGCGCTCGACGCCGTAGGCGGTGTTGAGCGACTCCTGCGTGGCGATCTCGTGCGGGGTGCCGCGCCGCATGACTCCGCCGGTGCCCGCGTAGAGGCCCTCGGTGCCCTCGCGGACGACGATCATGTCGATGTCCTCGGCGGACGTGTCGGCCAGCGCCGTCTCCACCCCCGGGAACAGCTTGACCGGCCGCAGGTTGACGTAGTGGTCGAACGCGAACCGCAGGCGCAGCAGCAGGTCGCGCTCAAGGATGCCGGGCGGCACGCTGGGGTCGCCGACCGCGCCGAGCAGGATCGCGTCGTAGCCGCGCAGCTCCTCCAGCACCGCGTCCGGCAGCGTCTCGCCGGTGCGGTGGTAGCGGGCGGCTCCCAGGTCGTAGTGGGTGGGCTCGATCTTCGTGCCCACTGCCTCCAGGACCTTGAGTCCTTCTGCCACGACCTCGGTGCCGATGCCGTCTCCTGGGATGACGGCCAGGCGGATGTTACGCGACTCCATGGGCGGTACCTTACCGGCTCGTCTCGACTGACGAACACACCATCTCATTTTCCGGACGTCCACTTTTGTCCTGTTTGCGAGCTTTTGACCCTTTTGTTAGAGTCCGTCGGGCCTAATCCACACAGCCGCTGTGTGGAGCCGGGGACCCACTTTCCCCCCTGGGGCGAATCGGCACACCCTCCGTGCCGTAGGGCTACTTCCAGGCCCGAGCCCGTCAGCTAACCCGGCCGGCCGTATGGAAGGACAGTCCCCTGTCTCCCATTTCTCTGCCACGTGTCGCTTTGGTTCTGGCGGCAGGCATCGCCGGGCTCACCCTGAGCACCCCCGCCCAGGCCCTGTCCCCTATACACATCTCCGAGCCCACCCACGAGAAA
>NZ_VCKX01000375.1 GCF_005889725.1 Nonomuraea zeae | reverse complement strand
CGTCTATGGCGGCGTACGGGCCGGGTGGGGCTGGTCCGGCGGGTAGGCTAAACAGTCGTGCTGGTCCTGGCCTTTGATACCGCGACGCCCGCCGTCACCGCCGCCCTCCATGACGGGGAGCGGGTCCTCGCCGAGTCGACGACGATCGACGCCCGGCGTCACGGCGAGTTGCTCGCCCCCACCATCGAGCTCGTGCTGGGCGAGGCACGGGCGTCGCTGCGCGACGTGACGGCCATCGTGGCGGGCAGCGGCCCCGGCCCCTACACCGGGCTGCGCGTGGGCCTGATGACCGCGCAGGGGCTCGCCACCACGCTGGGCGTGCCCGCGTACGGCATCTGCACGCTTGACGCGGTGGCCTATGGCAGCGGGCTCGCTGAGCCGTTCCTGGTGGCCACCGACGCGCGGCGCAAAGAGGTGTTCTGGGGGCGATATTCCGACATGCGCACCCGGCAGGACGGGCCCTTCGTGGACCGGCCCGCCGAGGTGCCCCTGGAGGGGTTGCCGGTCGTGGGGGCTGGCGCCGCGCTTTATGCCGAAATTTTGGGACAAGGGGGCTCCGAGCTCGACGACGTTCCGCCGTACCCGTACGCGGGAGCCCTGGCCGCCCTGGCGGCCGAGCGGCTCGCCGAGGGCACGCCGCTCGACCCCCCGCGCCCGATCTACCTGCGCAGACCCGACGCCGTCGTGCCCGGCGCGCCCAAGCGGGTGACGGCGTGAAACTGAGACGGATGACCGAGGCAGACCTGCCCGCGGTCATGGCGATCGAACGGGCCACGTTCCCGCTCGACGCGTGGAGCGAGGGCATGATGCGCGGCGAGCTGGCCGACATGCCGCGCTCGCGCCACTACGTGGTGGTCCTGGTCGACGACGAGATCGTGGCCTACGCCGGGCTCGCCGCCGCGGCCGACCAGGCCGACGTGCAGACCATCGCGGTGCTGGAAAAGCACCAGGGCACCGGCCTCGGCAGCGCCCTGCTGACCGAGCTGCTGGGCGAGGCGGTCCGCAGGGGGGCGCGCGAGATCTTCCTGGAAGTTCGGGCCGACAACCCCCGGGCACAGGCCGTATACCGGCATTTCGGGTTCGAGGACATCGGCACCCGCCGCCGCTACTACGACGACGGCACCGACGCGATCATGATGAGAAGGAAGCTTGGTGACTGACGCACCCCTGGTCCTGGGCATCGAGACGTCCTGCGACGAGACCGGCATCGGCATCGTCAGGGGCCACACGCTGCTGGCCAACACGATCGCCTCCAGCATGGAGGAGCACGCCAGGTTCGGCGGCGTGGTGCCCGAGGTCGCCTCGCGCGCCCATCTGGAGGCCATGACGCCCACGGTGGAGGCCGCGCTGGCCGACGCCGGGCTCAAGTTCTCCGACATCGACGCCATCGCCGTGACGGCGGGCCCCGGGCTGGCGGGGGCGCTGCTGGTCGGCGTGGCCGCGGCCAAGTCCTACGCGCTCGGGCTCGGCGTGCCCCTCTACGGCGTCAACCACCTGGCCGCCCACGTCGCGGTCGACCAGCTGGAGCACGGGCCGCTGCCCAAGCCGTGCATCGCCATGCTGGTCTCCGGCGGCCACTCCTCGCTGCTGCTCGTGCCCGACGTGGCCGACGACGTGATCTCGCTCGGCTCGACCGTGGACGACGCGGCCGGCGAGGCGTTCGACAAGGTCGCGCGGGTGCTCGGGCTGCCGTTCCCCGGCGGGCCGCACATCGACCGGGCCGCCCGCGACGGCTCGGGGACCGCGATCGCGTTCCCGCGGGGCAAGATCGACGACGGCACGCTCGACTTCTCCTTCTCCGGGCTCAAGACCGCCGTGGCGCGCTGGGTCGAGGCCCGCGAGGCGTCCGGGCAGTCCGTCCACGTGCCCGACGTGGCCGCCTCCTTCCAGGAGGCCGTGGTGGACGTGCTGACCCGCAAGGCGTTGCAGGCGTGCCGGAAATACGACGTGCACGACCTGCTGATCGGCGGCGGCGTGGCGGCCAACTCCCGGCTGCGGGCGCTGGCCCAGGAACGCTGCGACGCGGCCGGCGTACGCCTGCGGGTGCCGCGTCCCGGGCTGTGCACCGACAACGGCGCCATGGTCGCCGCCCTCGGCTCCGACCTGGTCGCGGCCGGGGTCACGCCCTCCTCGCTGCAGATCCCCGCCGACTCCTCGCTGCCGATCACCACGGTCCACGTCTGAGGCTCCGCGTCTTCCGCATGTCACGTTCCCGGGGTGCCCGTGAGTCTTATGGCCAGGCACCCGGCTGAGGAGTGAGGAATGTGGACGATGTCTTCGGCGTCTTCGGCGAGCACCGGAATCTGCTGTTCACGCTGGCGTACGACGTGCTCGGCAGCGTGGCCGACGCCGAGGACGTCGTGCGGGACACGTGGCTGCGCTGGTCCAGGGTGGACCGGGCCGAGGTGGTCTGCCCCCGGGCTTACCTCGTACACATCGCCGTGCGGCGCTCGCTCGACCGGCTGCGCGCCCTGCGGACCGCGCGGGAGAGCCACGTGGGGCCGTGGCTGCCCGAGCCGCTGGTGAACGCCGAGGACCCGGAGTCCGGAGCCGACCGCATCAGCAGGGGGCTGCTGGTGGTGCTGGAGACGCTGTCGCCGCCGGAGCGGGCGGCGTTCGTGCTGGGAGAGGCGTTCGGGTTCGAGCACGCGGAGATCGCCCGGATCCTGAACCGCACTCCGGCTGCCGCCCGGCAGCTCACGCACCGGGCCAGGGCGCACGTGCAGGCCGCGCGACCGCGCTCCGCGGCCGATCCGGGGCAGGCGCGGCGGGCGGCGGAGCGGTTCGTGGCGGCGGCGCTGGGCGGCAGCCTGGCGGAGCTGCTGGACGTGCTCGCCCCGGACGTCACCCTGTGGAACGACGGCGGCGGGCAGGTCCGGGTCGCGCTGCGACCGGTCCGGGGCGCTGAGAAGGTGGCGCGGCTGCTGTCCAGGATCGGGCCCCGGCTGGCGGGGTGCGAGCGGCGGTGGGCGGGCGCGACCTGCCTGCTGATGGCCGGCGGTGAGGTGCGCGCCGCCCTCACCGTCGAGCTGGATGCCTCGGGGACGCGGATCCTGGAGGCGTACGGCCTGGCCCACCCGGACAAGCTCCCCCAACTCCGGTGAGGCTGGTACGGGCCGGCCACGCGGTCACGCCGGCCAGGCCGCCCGAGCTGCGGTGCAGCAGGTTCGGGCCGGCCGGGGGCCGGGTGGGGTCAGTCCTTGGTCCTGGTCGGCCTGAGCAGGGCCTCGGCCAGCACCAGCATGGTCTCCTCCAGCGCGCCGAGGCGCTTGGTGAGGTCGGTGGTGGCGGGCTGGACGATGCCCGTGACCGTCTCGGCGAGATCGTCGCGGTCGGGGCGCGCGCTGACCAGCTCGGTGAGCGCTTCCGCGGCGGCCGTCAGGCGCTCGGCCTGCTCGCCGGCCTGCGACTGGATCAGCGCGCCGACCCGCTCGGGGATGGCCAGAGTGGTGGGGAGCTGGCCCACGCGCTGGTTGACCGCCTCGATGCGGTCGTCCAGCGCCTCCAGGTGCTCGGTGGCCTGCACGGCGCGGGTGGCCAGGCCGTTGACGTGCGTGTCGAGGCCGTTGAAGCGGGAGTCGAGCCCGCCGAACTGGCCGTCGATGGCGTCGAAGCGGCTGCTCAGGTGCTCCTCGGCCTCGACCAGCCGCTCGTCGATGGCGTCCATCTGGGTGTCGAGCTTGTTGAAGCGGCCTTCGTTGCGGGTGACACCCTCGCTGAGGTGCTGGTCGGTGGTGGCCATCCGCTCGTCGAGCGCGGCGAAACGGGCGTCGACGCGTACGTCGAGCGCGTCGAACCGGTCGTCGTGGCGGCCCAGGTGCCCGTCCATGGTGGCCAGCCGCTTGTCCACACCGCCGAGCCGGCCGTCCACGGACGTGAGGCGCTTGTCGACGCCGCCCACGGTGCCGTCGAGGCCGTCGAGCCTGGTGTCGATGTCGGCCAGGCACTCGTCGGCGGACTCCAGGCGGCTGTCGAAGCCGGTCAGCCTGGAGTCGAGGCCGATGAGCCTGCCCTCGGCCCTGTCGAGCTTGGAGTCGACGCCGTCGAGCCTGGCCGCCAGGCGCTGCTCGCTCTCGCCGAGCTGGACCGCGAGGTGGCGGTCGGCCTCGTCCAGCCGCATGGCGAGCCGCTGCTCGACGTCGGACAGGCGGGTGGTGAGCTGCTCGTCGGCCTCCTTGAGCTGGACCGAGAGCCGCTCGTCGGCCTCGTCGAGCCTGGTGGTGAGGCGCTGGTCGGTCTCGTCGAGGCGGGTGGTGAGGCGCTGGTCGGTCTCGTCGAGCCTGGTGGTGAGGCGTTGGTCGGTCTCGTCCAGGCGGGTGGTCAGCCGCTGGTCGGTCTCGTCGAGCCGGGCGGTGACGTGCCGGCCGGTCTCCTCCAGGCGGGCGGCGACGTGCTGGTCGGTCTCGTCGAGGCGGGTGGTGAGGCGCTGGTCGGTCTCGTCCAGCCGGGCGGTCAGGCGCTGCTCGGCGGCTTCCACCTGGACGGACAACTGCTCGGCCGTGCCGGCCAGGCGCTCGCCGATGCCTTCCGACAGGTCGGCGACCACGATCTCCACCCGGTCGGTACGCGTGGCCAGCTCGGTCATCGACTTGTCGAGCCTGGTGAAGCGGCTGGCGGCCGCCTCCATGCTGGAGTTGAGGGTGGCCAACGCGGTGGCGAAGTCGGACATTCCCCTAGTAATGCCATCAGTGGAATCAAGAACGGTTTGCAGGCGATTGAGTGCTTCGTCCACGCTTTCGCCGACGGTGCCGAGGTCGGCCCACAGGCTCGGCAGCTCGGCGACCGGGGCCACGCGGGCGTCCACGCTGCCCACCTTCTCCCCGACGGCGTCCACATGGTCGCGAACCGCCTCCACATGCTGCGCCAGGCCCTCGGCCCACATCGGCGGCTTGGTGGTGATGTCCTCCAGCCGGCCGTTGACCGCCTGCAAAGTGCCGCTCAGGCCGCCGAGCTCGCGCTCGCGGACCTCGCGCAGCAGCCACTCCATCCCTTCGAGTCGCTGGCGGATCTCGTCGAGCACGGCTCCCTGGGTGCGCTGCTCGTACACATGGTCCTGTGCGGCGCGCGCCAGCAGGTCTCGCATCCTCTCGGAGATGGCGGCATGACCGCCTGCCTGAAGAAGGGTGGTGTGGTTGGAAAGGTCCACCGAAAGCTCCTTCGCTCGCCGACGGTCTGCCGCGCAGCGGTGGGATAGGTCCGGTTTGCAGATGAAAGAGAGCGAACGCGGTTAACCGCATTAGGGGGGAGAACTCCCGCCCGCCCACCTTAGCCTTTCGATCAAGGTCCGTCAGGGCTGAATTGAAAGATCGCGGTTAACGAGACAATGACCGGTTTGGGGTGTTCAGGCAGGTGGGGTGGTGTCACAGATGAGGACGGAGGGTTTATCGGCAATTCTGGTAAGGATGATTACCGCAGAATTCTTCCCGTTGAGCCGCAAATCGGAGCGCAGGCGTTCGATGTCCACGGCGGAGCCGCGCTTCTTGATAGTGACATTGCCGATTTGTCGCTCACGGAGTGCGGTGCGCAGCCTTTTTAGAGAGAACGGCATAACCTCCTCGATTTCATATCGAGAGGCCCACGGGGTGTCGATCGGTGCGTCCCCGGTGATGTAGGCGATCATCGGGTCGAGCAGGCGTCCGTTCACCATTTCGGTCACTTCGCCCACGAGGTGCGCGCGGATGGCGGCGCCGTCGGGCTCGTACACGTACCGCCCGGCGGGCCCGGCAGGCGCCTGGACTCCGGTGGCGGTCAGGGTGTGGCCGCCGGGCAACAGGGTGGCCCGCCTCCCCGGCCCACGCACCTCCTCACCCGGCCCCTGCGCCCCCTGCGATTGTGCGTCCGTCCCCTGCGTCTGTCCGTCCGGGGTCGGTGTCCGGCTGCCCACTCCCTGGCCGATCCAGAGCGCGGCCTCCTTGACCTCGCCCTTGTAGGAGACCCATTCGGCCTCGGCGTCCTCGGGGATGAACTCGTACGGGATGCCGGGGGCGACCTTGAGACAGGCCAGGCGGGCACGGCCGGCCAGGTCGAGGACCACGGGCCACGGCGGCGAGTACGCCATGGGGTCGAACGTCCTGCCCCTGCTCGTCCGCCGAGCCGGATCGGCGAACAGCACGTCGTACGCCTCGGGCTCGACCTCCGCCGCGTCCCCCACGGTCACGGTCACCGCGTCGCCCAGCCCGAACGCCTCCACGTTGGCCCTGGCCACGGCGACGGTCAGCGGGTCGGTGTCCACGGCCGTCACGGTGCAACCGGCGCGGGCCAGCGCGAGAAGGTCGCCGCCGATCCCGCAGCAGGCGTCCACGACCCGTGGGGCCTGCGTAGCCTCCGGCGAGCCGGCGTGGTGCAGGGCGACCAGGCGGCGGGCGCGGTGCTCGGCGACCTCCGCCCGGGTGGACTGCTCCAGCCCGTGTGGGGTGAAGTACATCCGCTCGGCGTCCGCCCCGAACTTCGCCTTCGCCCGCTCCCTGAGACCGGCCTGGGTGAGGGCGGCGGAGGTGAGGGCGGCGTCGTACGTCTTGCGCAGCGTCGTGGCGGCGGCGACCGGGTCCTTGCCGGTCAGCTCCCCGGCCTCGGCGAGCGCCCGCTGTCCGCGCGGGGTCAGCAACTCGGTGAAGGCGTCGAGGTCCACGTCGGACGACGTTAGCGCGACGAGACGGATGCCCCGGCCAGGGGGCGCTGTCGGGTCCCCCGGCCTGGGGCGCGTCGGGCGGGTCCCAGGCCGAGAGCGCTGGGTGAGTGCCCCGGTCCGTGAGCGCTGGTTGAGGGCGGTGGGTGCCCGGCGGCACCGGAGTGGGGTTCCTTGGGTCCTCCGTGGGCGCCCAAGGTTTCCATCCGCCGCCGCCCTGCCCGCCGCTTCCGCCTGAGCCGTCGTCCGGGGGTCGTCGTGTGAGGGTCGTTGTCCAAGGGCATCTCCAGGGAGCGTCTCCAGGACGGTGATCCAGGACGGTGATCCGGGGTGATCGTTCCCGGTGGTGGTCCGGGATGATCGTCTCGGGTGCTGATCGATCCGGGAGATCGTTGCGAGCGGTCGGTCAGGTCAGCGGGCGGCGCGGTGCATGTGTGGATGTCCACGCACGTGGGAGACTTGTCACAGTCGTGGCTGGTAGAACCGCGTAAATCAGGCGATCTCATGACCGCTCTCAGGCCTGATCGCTCTCAGCAGACGCGTTCATGTTGACTGTCAAGCCCCTCTTGCATATGTTTCCTGTTGGCACTCTCGCACTGAGAGTGCCAACGTGCGACGAGGCAGGTCTGACACCCGCGACGGCAGGCCCAGCTGGTCGCCTCTTCTAGATCATTCAAATCTGAAGGGGAGGTCCGATCGTGACGACCGCCACCAAGGTTCCCGTTAAGCCGCTCGGCGACCGCATTGTGGTTCAGCCGCTTGAGGCCGAGCAGACCACCGCTTCTGGCCTGGTCATCCCGGACACCGCCAAGGAGAAGCCGCAAGAGGGCAAGGTCCTCGCGGTGGGCCCCGGCAACTGGGATGAGGACGGCGACAAGCGGATTCCGCTCGACGTCTCGGAGGGCGACATCGTCCTCTACAGCAAGTACGGCGGCACCGAGGTCAAGTACGGCGGCGAGGAGTACCTCGTGCTCTCCGCCCGCGATGTTCTCGCGATCATCGAGAAGTAAGCCGGTTGTGTCGAGCCCCGGGCGCTCTTGAGGGCGGCCGGGGCTTTCGACGCCAGGAGAGGACATTCAGCATGGCGAAGATCCTGGAGTTCGACGAGGACGCCCGCCGCGCGCTCGAGCGCGGTGTGAACGCCCTCGCGGACGCCGTGAAGGTTACCCTCGGCCCGCGTGGCCGCAACGTCGTCATCGACAAGAAGTTCGGTGCGCCGACGATCACGAACGACGGTGTGACCATCGCTCGTGAGATCGAGCTGGAAGAGCGCTACGAGAACCTCGGCGCCCAGCTCGCCAAGGAAGTTGCCACCAAGACCAACGACATCGCGGGCGACGGCACCACCACCGCGACCGTCCTGGCCCAGGCCATGGTCCGCGAGGGCCTGCGCAACGTGGCCGCCGGCGCCTCGCCGCTGTCGCTCAAGCGCGGCATCGACAAGGCCGCCAGGGCGATCAGCGACAAGCTGCTCGCCAGCGCCCGTCCGGTCGAGGACAAGAAGGAGATCGCCAATGTCGCGACGATCTCCGCTCAGGACGCGCAGATCGGCGACCTGATCGCCGAGGCGTTCGACAAGGTGGGCAAGGACGGTGTCCTCACCGTCGAAGAGTCCAACGCCATGGGCATGGAGCTCGAGTTCACCGAGGGCATGCAGTTCGACAAGGGCTACCTGTCGGCCTACATGGTCACCGACCCCGAGCGCATGGAGTCGGTCCTCGAGGACGCCTACGTCCTGATCACCCAGGGCAAGATCTCCTCCATCGCGGACTTCCTGCCGCTGCTGGAGAAGATCGCGCAGACGAAGAAGCCGCTGCTCGTGATCGCTGAGGACGTCGAGGGCGAGGCCCTGGCCGTTCTGGTCACCAACAAGATCCGCGGCACCTTCACCTCCGTGGCCGTCAAGGCCCCGGGCTTCGGCGACCGCCGCAAGGCGATGCTGCAGGACATCGCCATCCTCACGGGTGGCCAGGTCGTCAGCGAAGAGGTCGGCCTCAAGCTGGAGCACGTCGGCACCGAGGTGCTCGGCACCGCCCGCCGCATCGTGGTCACCAAGGACACCACGACCATCGTCGACGGCGCGGGTGACCCGCAGGCCATCGAGGACCGGGTCAAGGAGATCAAGATTGCCGTCGAGCAGTCCGACTCCGACTGGGACCGCGAGAAGCTGCAGGAGCGCCTGGCCAAGCTCGCCGGCGGTGTGTGCGTGCTGCGTGTCGGCGCCGCCACCGAGGTGGAGCTGAAGGAGAAGAAGCACCGCCTCGAGGACGCGATCTCCGCGACGCGGGCCGCCATCGAGGAGGGCATCGTCTCCGGCGGTGGCTCCGCGCTCATCCACGTGGGCAAGGAGCTCGACGACCTCGGTCTGTCGGGTGACGAGGCCACCGGCGTCGGCGTCGTGCGCCGCGCGCTGGTCGAGCCGGCCCGCTGGATCGCCGAGAACGCCGGCCTCGAGGGCTACGTGGTGACGCACAAGGTCGCCGAGCTCAAGGCTGGTCACGGTCTCAACGCCGCCACCGGCGAATACGGCGACCTGATCGCTCAGGGCGTCATCGACCCGGTGAAGGTCACCCGCTCTGCCGTGCAGAACGCGGCCTCGATCGCGGGCATGCTGCTCACCACCGAGGCGCTCGTGGTGGACAAGCCCGAGGAGGAGGCCCCGGCCGCCGGCGGGGGTCACGGTCACGGCCACGGCCACTGACCTGGTTCCTCTTCAGCGTTTCTCTTCAGCCGTACGGCCTGCACCCTTCCGGGTGCGGGCCGTACGGCTTTTTTGGCTTTGGGTGTGTGCGGCGGGCGCTGTGTGTGCGTTGAGTGCTGGGGGTGTACGGCGCTCCGCCGGGCGACGTGGTCGGCTGCTGGGTCGCCGCGAGCTCCTCGCCGCGCGGCACGACGCCTGGGCGGCGGCCCATCGGTGATCGTCGATGACCGGCCATCTTGAGCTCCGGTCGAACGCCGGGGGACGTCGGTACGCAGATGGCTGAGATCGGTGCCGTGGCGCTTGGCGGGGATCTTGAGCTGTGCTTCCAGGGTGTGCCGACGCTTCTGCGGCGTGTCGGCGACGGTCGATCGGGGCGGTAGTCCGTCGGAGGGGGACTCTCGCGAAGAGCCCGTCCCCCCACTGCGGGTTCGGCTGGGAGCCTCCTCACTCGTCATCTCCGCCTCGTGGAGAGCCATCGTGGGCCGCCGCCATGGCACTCCACTGAGAGGAGAGGACTTCCGGGGGGAGAGCTCCGGCGAGCGTCCCCGTGAGGAGCCTCCGTGAGAGTCCCTGGTGGGGAGTCCCCGGTGAGGAGCACCCACGAGGAGCACCCACGAGGAACCCCCCGGCAGAAGCCACTCGTCTGACGAGCCTCCCGAGAGAGTCCCCGCGAGGGAGCAGTTTCCTCCGTGAGGAGCCCTGGGGAAGTTCCTGCGAGGACCCGACGTGAGGAGTCTCCGGCGGACAGCCCCCGTGAAGCGTGCCGGGAGGAGGCATCGTGGGGAGCTGCCGTGGATGTCTCCGAGGGGGCCCACCGCTGGGACCCGGCGGGACCGTCAGACGGATCTGGGTGTGGCCGTGATGGAGGGTGGCGGCTGGCAGGGAGCTTTCGGGGGCGAGTCGGTGGGGGTGGCTCGTCCCCAGGAGGTGTCCGCCGGAGCGTGCGCTTGGGGATTCTCTGTTGGGGTGCCCCCTCAGGGTGCCCCCTCAGGGTGCCCCCTCAGGATGGCGGCCTCAGGATGCCTGTCTCGGGAGGCTCGCCACGAGGAGGCTCGCCACGAGGAGGCTCGCCACGAGGAGGCTCGCCACGAGGAGGCTCGCCACGAGGAGGCTCGCCACGAGGAGGCTCGCCACGAGGAGGCTCGCCACGAGGAGGCT
>NZ_VCKX01000374.1 GCF_005889725.1 Nonomuraea zeae | reverse complement strand
CTGGATCGCGGTCAGCAGCATCTGCCAGGTGCCATCGGCCGACCAGCGGCGATGCCGCTTGTAGACCGTGATCCAGGAGCCGAACCGTTCGGGCAGGTCCCGCCACGGCAGCCCGGTCCGTGCCCTGTACAACACGCCGTCGATCGTTTTGCGGTGGTCATTCCATCGCCCGCCCCGCCGGCCGCCCTCGGGCAGCAGTGGCCGGAGCCGCTCCCACTCAGCGTTCGTTAAGTCACCACGTCCCATGAACTGATCGTGACAACATCACCACGATTAGTCAGCAGATCTAAGAAACAGCTCTTAGCCGCGCTGCCTGGCTCAGGGCGCGATCCGGCCGCGCATGAACGCGGTGACCAGCTCCCGGTACGTGCCGGGCCGGTCGTGGGCGATGTCGTGGCCGGAGCCGTCGATCGCGCGGAAGACGGCGTTCGGCAGCACGTCGGCGTACTCGCGGGCGACCTCGGGCGCCAGGTAGTCGCACGAGCCGCGCAGCACCAGCACGGGCACGGCGATCCGGCGCAGCGCGGGCCGGGGGTCGGCGACCTGCCGGGCGTCGCGCGCGGTCATGGCGTTGGCCCAGAACCCCAGCCTCGACGGCGGCACCCGCAGCGGCCGGCCGGGGCATCCCGCCCGCATGTCGAGCTCGCCGACGAAGAGCTCGAACTCGCGGTCCACCGCGTCGTCCGGCAGCAGCGCGTGGGCGGCACGGGGTCCCGCGACCTCCATGAGCACGTGCGCCAGCAGCAGCCGCTGGTGGTCCCACATCGCCTGGCTCTGGTCGCGCAGCCCGCTCTCCGTCAGCTGCCGGTTGTCCGGATAGGCGGGAGACCAGATGGTCGCCGGCGAGGCCACGACCGCGCGGGCCACCCGGTCCGGGTGCGCGGCCAGATAGGCGGCGACGAGCTGGCCGCCCCAGGAGACGCCCGCCAGCACCACCCGGCCGGCGCCGATCGCGGCCCGGACGGCGTCCAGGTCGGCCACGTGCCGCGCGACCGTGTAGCCGGCCGCGTCGGGCAGGCGGCTGGACAGGCCCGCGCCCACCTGGTGGTAGGCGTACACGTCGAAGCCCTCGGCGGCGAGCGCGGGTTCGAGTGGCGACGGCTCGTCCGGCGCGCCCGGCCCGCCGTGCACGAGGATCACCGGCGTGTCCCGGCGCTCGCCCTGGGCCGGGGTACGGGTGTAGGCGATGCGCGAGCCGGTCGGCAGGTCCCAGTACCCGGTGCCGGGCCCGGCCACGAGCGGGCGGCTCGGCGGCCCGCCGAACAGCAGGCCCGCGAGGGGGATGGCCGCGGCGGCCAGCTCCACCCCGGCGACCGCGATCGGCACCCAGCGCCGCGCCGGTAAGCTCCCCACTCGCCGCAGCGCCAACCGGCACAGCGACCAGGTGAGGCCCGCCAGCGCCGTCACGGCCACGGCCAGCGCCACGTACCGGTTGCCGCTCGCCGCGGCGGCGGCCCACAGCGCGCCGAGCCCGGCCCCGAGCCCGGCCGGGACCGACAGGACGATGAGCAGGCCGGCCGCTGCCTTTGCTCTCATGCCCGCGCTCATCGCCCTCCCCAAGGTTTGGCGGGGGGTCCCGTGATCCAGCGTATGTCGCCGCGAAGAAGGTGGCGCGGGCCGTTCTCGGCTTGCCGCCGCTCCCCAACAAGTCACCACTGGTCGAAGTATCTCCGCATGATTACTCTCAGTTACGGGCATAACGCTCCTCGTATCAACAAGAGGCTGCCTAGGCTGAAATATGCCTATTTTGTCGGGGGACTGGAGGCATCGGCGATGCGGAGTGGCGGGACCATACTTGTCGGCACGTTCACGGCGGTGCTGCTCCTGGCCGCCGGCTGCTCCTCGGGCGGCTCCAGCCCGCCGCCCGTGCAGCACTATGAACCGGCTCCGCCGCCCAAGCTGTCGATCCTGCCCGCCGACGGCACGAAGAAGGTCCCCCCGGACACCGGGATCCACGTCAAGGTCACCGACGGCAAGGTCACCGGGCTGACCGTCTCCGACGCCGAGGGACACGAGGTCAGCGGCAGCGCGGGCGCGGACGGGACGTGGCGGCCGACCTGGCCGTTGAAGCCGTCCACCGCGTACACGGTGCGGGTGCAGGCCACCGGCGCGGACGGCAAGCAGGTCGCCGAGCGGGCCGGGTTCACCACCCTGAAGCCGAAGCGGGTGCTGGAGAGCGGCATGTCGCCGCTCAACGGTGAGAAGGTCGGCGTGGGGATGCCGATCCAGCTCCTGCTGTCGCAGCCGGTGACCGGGCAGGAGGACCGGGCTGCGGTCGAGCGCTCGCTGACGGTGCAGATGTCCAAGCCGGTCGAGGGCGCCTGGAGCTGGGTGAGCGACCGGGAGGTCCAGTACCGGCCGCGCGAGTACTGGCCGACCGGCGAGCAGGTCACGGTGGTCGCCCACCTGGCCGGCCTGCGGATCGGGCGGAGCCTGTGGGGCGACAGGAACCGCAGCGTTTCCTTCACCGTCGGCCCCGAGCACATCACCAAGATCCGCAACGGGACCCACAAGGCGGTCGTGCGCAAGAACGGCGAGGTCGTCAGGACCATCCCGGTCAGTCTGGGGAAGCGGGGCGACGAGAGCTACTCCGGCACCATGATCGCCCAGGAGAAGGCCGCGGACTTCCTCATGGACTCGGCCACCATCGGCCGGCCGGGCGAGTACTACGCCCACACCAAGTGGAACGTCCGGATGACCTACAGCGGCATGTTCTTCCACGCCGCCCCCTGGTCGACCGGCGCGCAGGGCAACCGCAACGTCAGCCACGGGTGCGTGAACGCCAGCCTGGCCAACGCCCACTGGTTCTACAACTTCACCCAGCGGGGAGACATCATCAAGGTCACCGGGACCTCGCGCAAGCTCCAGTTCGGCAACGGGCCGACGCCTTGGGCGAAATCGTGGGAGGAGTGGCTGGCGGGCAGCGCGCTCAGCGGCCGATCGACGTCCGACCCCCGCCTCTGACCTGCGCCTGCCGAGACGTCACCGGCGGTCACGGCGATCGGCACGGTGAACAGGGCGTAGCCGCCGAGGCTGACGGCCGCTCCCAGCACGAGGAACACCGCGTAGACCCGGGTCGCCCGCCGCTCGTGGCCGGGCAGCCCGGCCGTCGGGTCCTCCCGCGGGCCGGGCCGCCGCCGCAGCGCCGCCCTGAGCTTCGTGCGCAGGTATCCGGCGAAGGCCGCCCGTCGTCGAAGAGGTGGCGGGTACGGAGCAGGTCCCACGCCAGCCCGGCCAGATAGACCCGGTAGCGGGAGCGCCTGGGCACCGCCCAGACGCCGGTGACGTCGATCTCCACCCCCTGCTCGGCCGCCACCCGCTCCTCCGCGGAGCCGGCCGAATGGCCCTCGCCCAGCAGCCGGATCGCCTCCCTGTACACCGCAGGCCCAGCAGCCGGTCTGGTGCGGGATCAGCGAGCCGACGACGGCCATTGGCGGCGGGCCTGGTCTCCAGAGGCCGGCCGGGCGCCGCCTGGCCGGCCGGCGCTCTGCCGGTCAGCCGTCTTCGCGAAGGATGGTCGCTGGATGTCCGGCGGCCTGATGTGCCGGACCCGACTGCTACGGCGGGTCCGGCCCCGGGGGTCAGCGCAGCTGGATGCCGACGAGGCAGGTGTCGTCGTCGGTGTCGGAGTTGCTGTGCAGGAGCAGGTGGTCCAGAAGGCGTTCCAGGTCGGACGCCGGATGACCGGCCGTGCTCAGCAGCTGCTCAAGGGAGTGCTGCAGCGTGCGGTCCCGGCGTTCGATCAGGCCGTCGGTGTACATCAGGAGGATGTCGTCCGAGGCGAGCTGGACCTGGCCCTCCTCGTAGGAGGAGTCCGACACGGCGCCCAGCAGCGTCCCGCCGATCAGGTCCAGCTCCGCCGCCCGCCCGTTCCTGACCAGAACCGGGGGCAGATGGCCCGCTCTGGCCCAGCGCAGGATGCGCGTCTGCGGGTCGTACAGGCCCAGGACCGCCGTGGCCGTCACCTGGTCCGTCAGATGGTGGGCGACCAGGTTGAGCCACGCCATCAGCTGGGCCGGGCCCGCACCCGTCGCGGCCAGCCCGCGCGAAGCGTTGCGCAGCACGACCATGCCGGTGGCTCCGTCGATCCCGTGCCCGGCCACGTCGCCCACCGACAGCAGGATCTGCTTGCTCGGGAGCACCACGGCGTCGTACCAGTCGCCGCCGACGAGGTGCTCCTGCTCCGCGGGGCGATACCGGACGGCGATCTGCAGGTCGAAGGCCTCCATCGGCTCGCGGCTGGGCGGCATGATGGCCTGCTGCAGCTGGAGGGCCAGGCGGTTGCGCTCGGCGGCCTGCTGCTCGGTGTGGGCGAGCTGGTCGCGGGTGGCCGCGAGGGCGACCTCAGTCCAGTGTTGAGCGGATATATCTTGATACGCGCCGCGGATGGCCGACGGCTTACCGTCGGCGTCGAAGACGGGCTCGGCCACGACCCTGATGTGCCGGGCGATCCCGTCCGGGCGCCGCAGGCGGAAGGCCGCCGACGCGGGCCTGCGGTGGTGCAGCACGGTGCGCAGGAAGTGGCCGATGGCCGCGGCGTCGTCGGGATGGCTGTGGCCGGCCAGCCGATCCAGGGGGATGGGCGGTTCCCCCTCTCCCATGCCGTACAGGGCGTAGAGCTGACTGTTCCAGATGATCTGGCCGGTGGTCAGGTTCTCCTCGAACCCGCCGATGCGGCCCAGCCTCTGCGCGTGCTGGAGCAGGTTGGCCAGCTGCGCCGCCTCGTCCTGCAAGCGCCAGATGAGCAGGACGTTGCCGCGGTGCCGGGTGATGCTGACGTCGGCGACGCTGGAGAGCGACACCTGGTCCACCATCGCGGTCAGGGTCATCTTGTCGGCGCGGAACGGCTCGCCCGTGGCGTGCACGCGCTCGATCTTCTCCCACAGCCCGCCGTCCTCGGCCGCCAGCGGGTACGCCTCCAGCAGGAGGGCGCCCACGACCATGTTCCGCGGCCGCCCGGTGGGATCGACGAAACGGGCGTTGGCGTGCTGGATGCGGAAGTCGCCGAGCCTGCCGTCCCCGTCGAGGCAGGGACTCAGGATGAGGGCAGCGTCGGGCAGCGTGCCGGCGAGGTCGATCAGCTCCGACAGGGCCTCCGGCTCGGGGGCCGACGCCGGCTCGTCGGGCACGTCGAGCGAATAGGCGCACAGCTCCGCGAGCGCCTCGATCTGCTTGCGGATCTGCGGCGGCTGCGGCGGCAGCGGGTCCGGCCAGCCGACCTCAAGGACGGCGAAGATCCGCCCGCCGGTGCCCGCCGGCACGGTGACCCGGCCTCCCGGCGTCTCCCGCCGGCCGATCGACGGCAGGCCGAGTGCGGAGAGATCCGGCAGCCAGATGCTCTCGCGCCTGACCAGGGCGCGCCGGGCCGGGGTCTCCACCCCGGGAGGGACATAGCGCCACCGTTTGGCCTCCTCGGCGGTGAACCCGGCGTACCCGGCGAGGGTGAGCGAGGCGTCGGCGCCGGCCTCCCAGACGGCGACCGCGGTCGCGCCGAGGGGGGTGAGCGCGTGCTCCAGCAGCGAGTCCACCACCGCCTGGGCGTCGGTGGCCTGCAGCACGCCGCTTTCCGCGCTGCGCAGCCGTACCGCGATGTCAGCCGCCTCGCGGGCCGGCTCATCGGAGTGCGCGGAGGCCAGGAACGCCCGCGCGACCTCGCTGATCCGATCCTGCGCCGCCTGGTTGATGATGTCGGCGGCGAGCTCGAGCTGGGTCATCCCGGCCTGCTCGGCCAGGGACGCCAGCTGCTGGGCCGCGCTCGTCACGCTGCACCGCAGCCGCTCGATCAGCACGCCCTTGGCCAGCTCGACCAGAGCCCGGCCCTCGGCCGCCGACTGCGCCTGCAGGACCTCACCACGCAGCCGTTCGATCGTGGCCGCCAGCCGCCCGACGTTCGTCTCCGTCTCCGGGTCCGCGGCGGCGGAGACGGGGAACGGAGACAGCGGCGGGAGACCGACCGGCGGAGAGCTGTGCACTTGGTTGCTCCTTGCCATGGTGCTGCGGATCTCGGGGGACGGGGAGGGTTAAGCGGTGGTCCAGTGCCGGATCCGCTCGATGAGGTGGTCGGCGTCCACCGGTTTGGTCACGTAGTCGCTGGCGCCCGCCGCCAGGCTCTTGTCCCGGTCGCCCGGCATCGCCTTGGCCGTGACGGCGATGATCGGCAGGGCCTGGTATCGCGGCATCTGCCGGATCTTCGCGGTGGCCACGTAGCCATCCATCTCGGGCATCATCACGTCCATCAGGACGAGATCGATCTCGGGATGGGCGAGCAGGGTGTCGATGCCCTCCCGGCCGTTCTCCGCGTGCAGCACCTGCATGCCGTGGATCTCCAGCATGCTGGTCAGCGCGTAGAGGTTGCGCGTGTCGTCGTCCACGACGAGCACGGTCAGCCCGGTCAGGGTGTGGTCGACGTCCTTCCCGGCCGCCGGGCTCACCTGCTGCGATCTGACCAGCGGCAGCACGTCGCCCGGCTGGTCCGCGCTCAGGTGCAGCGCGATCCGCTCGCGCATCTCGTCCAGGCTCGACAGCAGCTCCACGGGCTGGCCGTCGGCACGTGTCTGCAACCGGGCCTCCTGCTGCGGGTTGGCCCGCCAGTGCGCGTACGCCAGGACCGGGACGGCCCGCAGCGCCGGGTCGCCGCCCATCGCCTCCAGCAACTGGTACGCCGCCTGGTCCGGCATGTCGAGATCGATCACGATGAGGTGGCAGGGCTCGTCCGCCAAGGTGGAGGCCGCCTCCTGCGCCCCGGCGGCCGTGACGATCTCCACCGCTTCCTCACGGGCGGGGGCCAGCTCCGTCAGGACGCTCTCGGCCACGAGGGAGAGCAGCCCGCGCGGCCGCTCCTCGATGACCAGGAGCCGGCGCTGCTGCACCGATGACCGGCTGGAGGCGGGCGGCTCCAGGACGGCCGGCCCGCCGGCGCTCTCGGCGCTCTGCGGGTCGCCGCCCCTGCCCGGGCGCTGGTCGAAGTCCGGCCGGGCGATCGGCAGGTACAGGGTGAACGTGCTGCCCTGCCCGGGAACGCTCTGCGCGGCGATGGCCCCGCCGAGCAGGTAGGCGATCTCGCGGCTGATCGACAGGCCGAGCCCGGTGCCGCCGTACTTGCGGCTGGTGGTGCCGTCGGCCTGCTGGAACGCCCCGAAGATCACCTCCAGCTGCTGCTCGGGGACGCCGATCCCGGTGTCGACCACGCGCAGCGCGATGGCCGCCCCGTGGTGGCGTACCGACGCGGGGAGCTCGGACTGGGCCGCCATCTCGATACGCAGCTCCACGCTGCCCGTCTCGGTGAACTTGACCGCGTTCGACAGCAGGTTGCGCAGCACCTGGCGCAGCCGGCTGTCGTCGGTCAGCACCTCCAGCGGGATGCCGGGGGAGGACACGATCCGGAAATCGAGGCTCTTCTGGCTGGTCATGGGCCGGAACGTGGCCTCGACGTAGTCCAGCAGCCGCCGCAGCTGCACCCATTCGGGGTCGATGTCCATCTTGCCGGCCTCGACCTTGGACAGGTCGAGGATGTCGTTGATGAGCTGGAGCAGGTCCGATCCGGCCGAGTGGATGATGCCGGCGTACTCGACCTGCTTCGGCGTGAGGTTGCGGGTGTGGTTCTGGGCCAGCAGCTGGGCCAGGATGAGCAGCGAGTTGAGCGGGGTGCGCAGCTCGTGGCTCATGTTGGCGAGGAACTCGCTCTTGTACTTCGAGGCGAGCGACAGCTGCTGGGCGCGGTCCTCCAGCTCCTGGCGGGCCTGCTCGATCTCCAGGTTCTTGGTCTCGATGTCCTGGTTCTGGCGGGCCAGCAGGCTCGCCTTCTCCTCCAGCTCGGCGTTGGAGCGCTGCAGCTCGTCCTGCTGGTTCTGCAGCTCCTCCGAGCGGGTCTGCAGCTCCGAGGTCAGCCGTTGCGACTCCATCAGCAGCTCGTCGGTGCGCGCGTTGGCCACGATCGTGTTGAGGTTGACGCCGATCGTCTCCATGAGCTGGTCCAGGAACGCCCGGTGCACCGGCGTGAAGGAATAGACCGACGCCAGCTCGATCACGCCGAGCACCTGCTCCTCGACCACGATCGGCAGCACGATGACCGAGCCCGGCGCGGACTGGCCGAGCCCGGAGCCGATGGTGATGTAGCCGCTGGGGATGTCGTTCAACGCGATGGTGCGCCGGGTGCTGGCCGCCTGCCCCACCAGGCCCTCGCCCATCTCGAAACGGGTACGCCGATCCGGGCCCGTCAGGTAGCCGTGCGCGCTGATGAGCCGCAGCCCATCGTCACCGGCCAGGAAGAACGCGCCGTACTGGGCCGAGACCAGCGGCGCCAGCTCGTTCATCACCAGCTCGGCCACCGTGGCCAGGTCGCGGTGGCCCTGCATGAGCCCCGACATGCTGGCCAGGTTGGACTTCAGCCAGTCCTGCTGCTCGTTGGCGCTGGTGGTCTCGCGCAGCGACTTCACCATCGAGTTGATGTTGTCCTTCAGATCCGCCAGCTCGCCCTCGGCGTCCACGGTGATGGACCGGGTCAGGTCGCCCGAGGTGACCGCGCTGGTCACCTCGGCGATGGCGCGCACCTGCCGGGTCAGGTTGCCGGCCAGCTCGTTGACGTTCTCGGTGAGCCGCTTCCACGTGCCCGACACGCCCTCGACCTCGGCCTGGCCGCCCAGCCGCCCCTCACTGCCCACCTCGCGGGCCACCCGGGTGACCTCCGCCGCGAACGACGACAGCTGGTCCACCATCGTGTTGATCGTGGTCTTCAGCTCCAGGATCTCCCCGCGGGCGTCCACGTCGATCTTGCGGGTCAGGTCGCCCTTGGCCACCGCCGTGGTGACCTGCGCGATGCTGCGCACCTGGTTGGTCAGGTTGTCGGCCATCGAGTTGACGTTGTCGGTGAGGTTCTTCCAGGTGCCCGCCACGTTCGGCACCCGGGCCTGGCCGCCCAGCTGGCCCTCGGTGCCCACCTCGCGGGCCACCCGGGTCACCTCGTCGGCGAACGCGCCGAGGGTGTCGACCATGGTGTTGATGGTCTGCGCCAGCGCGGCCACCTCGCCCTTGGCCTCCACCGTGATCTTCTGCGACAGGTCACCCCTGGCCACCGCGGTGGCCACCTGGGCGATGCTGCGCACCTGGTTCGTCAGGTTGGAGGCCATGACGTTGACGTTGTCGGTCAGGTCCTTCCAGGTGCCCGACACGCCACGGACCGTGGCCTGCCCGCCCAGGTTGCCCTCGGTGCCGACCTCACGGGCCACCCGGGTCACCTCGTCGGCGAACGCGGACAGCTGGTCGACCATCGTGTTGATGGTCTCCTTCAGCTCCATGATCTCGCCGCGGGCGTCCACCCGGATCTTCTGCGTCAGGTCGCCCTTGGCCACCGCCGTGGTGACCTGGGCGATGCTGCGTACCTGGGCGGTGAGGTTGTCGGCCATGACGTTCACCGACTCCGTCAGGGCCTTCCAGGTGCCGGACACGCCCTTGACGTCCGCCTGGCCGCCGAGCCGTCCGTCGGTGCCGACCTCGCGGGCCACCCGGGTGACCTCGTCGGCGAAGGAGGACAGCTGGTCGACCATGGTGTTCAGGGTGTTCTTCAGCTCCAGGATCTCGCCCCGCGCCGAAACGGTGATCTTCTGCGACAGATCGCCCCTGGCCACCGCCGTCGCGACCTGGGAGATGTTGCGCACCTGGTCGGTCAGGTTGTCGGCCATGAAGTTCACCGAGTCGGTCAGGTCGCGCCAGGTGCCGGCCACGCCCTTCACGTCGGCCTGGCCGCCGAGCTGTCCTTCGGTGCCGACCTCGCGGGCGACGCGGGTGACCTCGGCGGCGAAGGAGGACAGCTGGTCGACCATCGTGTTGACGGTGTTCTTCAGCTCGAGGATCTCGCCGCGGGCGTCCACGGTGATCTTCTGTGACAGGTCGCCCTTGGCCACCGCCGTGGTGACCTGGGCGATGCTGCGTACCTGGTCGGTCAGGTTGCCCGCCATGGCGTTGACCGACTCGGTCAGGTCCTTCCACGTGCCGGACACCGCGGGCACGTCGGCCTGGCCGCCGAGCCGGCCCTCCGTGCCGACCTCGCGGGCCACGCGGGTGACCTCGGAGGTGAACAGGGACAGCTGGTCCACCATGCCGTTGAACACCGAGGCGATCTCCCCGAGAAGGCCGTCGGCGTCGTCGGGCAGGCGGGTGCGGAAATCACCGTCTCGCACCGCGGTCAGCCCGGCCAGCAACTGGCGCAGCTCCGGCTCGCCCACTTCGGCGGCACCGGCTGTGGTCCGTGAACCACGAGAGCGTGTCTCACTCATGTTCACTCCTGCTCCTGACTGATGGACGGCCACCACCACACAGCAGGAACGGCCGACCGAAGTGAATCGATCCAGGCACGCTAAATGATCGTGGGATCACAATCCGGACATAGCGGGTGATTGTCCCCGCTGGTTATCCATGAAGATTACTGGATCAAGCGACCCGCTCTTATCAGCCTTATCAGCCGCCGGTCACGAATCGGGGCCATCCGCTGCGGGTGGGCCGGGCACTGCCGCATCCGCGCCAGGAGGGGGCGGGGA
>NZ_VCKX01000373.1 GCF_005889725.1 Nonomuraea zeae | reverse complement strand
GTGTCGCCCCGCCCCTCCCCCAGATCCCGTTGGGCGGCGTGTGCACCACCGGCACCAGCGCCTGCGCCGAGAAGCCCAGCGCCACCGGGTCCACCTCCGGCCACCGCTCCAGCAGCAGGTCACGCAGTTGCGGGCGGGTCAGCGTACGCCCGGCCAGATGCGCGCGCACCAGCCCGGCGAACTCCGCCAGATCCACCTCCCGCATCAGCCGCCCGAACGCCGCCTGCCTCGACCGGGACAGGACCACCTGCACCAGCGGCCGGAGCCACACGTAGTCGCCGGCCAGCGTCAGATGCTGGGTGCCGCGCAGCAGCGACCCCCGTACGACCTGCCTGCCGTACAGGAGCGCGGCCAGGTCGTCCTGGGTGAAGGCGGCCAGGCGCGACCACAGCCCGATGTACGGCGCGTCGATCTCCTGCCCCTGCACCGCGACCAGCCGCTCGATGGCCTGCGCGGGCGACATCGTGGAGCGGCCCAGCAGGAGCTGGCGGTCGAGCGTGGTGCGGTTGAGCACGCGGCGATTCAGGATCATGCGCCCAGCGTAGAAACTAATGCGGCAAGGATGCTTCCGCGTTCCGCAGCTCGTCGAGGGCTTCGCGGAGGAGGACGGTCAGCTCCCAGGCGTCCGGCACCATCTCTCGGTCCGTGACGACCCCGATGTCGAGCGAGCCGTCGTAGGAGAAGGCGGTCATGTTGATCCCGCCGCTCACATCGGTGATCACCGACACCGGGTAGTGGGTCAGCAGCCGGGCCCCGCACACGTACAGGGGGAACTGGGGCCCCGGCACGTTCGAGATGGTCACGTTGATCGGCGGCGCGGTCTGGCCGACGAGGCCGAAGGCCGAGCGCGAGGCCAGCCCCATGAGCGCGGCGGGCATCGACTCGCTGAACTCGCGCAGCCACCGCGCCGGCGCCAGCGAGAACCTGTCCTTGATCCGCTGCATCGCGTGGCGCACCTGGTGCAGCCGGGCGACGGGATCGTCGATGTGCACGGCCAGCGGCGCCGTCATGATCGCCACCTGGTTGCCGGTCCCCTCCACCCCGGCCGCCCGCAGCGAGAACGGCACGCCCGCCACCAGCGGCTGGCGCGGGATGCCGCCGTGCGCGGCCAGCCACCCGCGCAGCGCGCCGGCGCACACGGTCATGACCACGTCGTTGACCGTGACCCCGAACGCCTTGCGCACCTGCTTGATCTCCTCCAGCGGCAGCGACACGAACGCGAAGCGCCGGTGCTCCGACACGGGCCCGCTGAACGGCGTCCTGGGCGCGGGCAGGGCGGGCAGCTCGGGAGCCTGCCCGGTGCCGGCCAGCCGCCGGGCGAGCCCGGAGACGATCCTGCTGCCCGGGATCCAGGACACGACGGGGATCTCGTCCAGGTGCGGGATGGCCCTGGCCGCGAACCGTACGGCGTAGGCGGGGTTGCCGGCGAGCCTGGCCAGCCCGCGCGCCACCATCTCGCCGGCCCCGGGAGGCGGCGAATCCCGCTCGGGGCCGAGGACGGGCTCAGGGGGCGGTGCGGGCTCGGGGCTGGTGTCGAGCAGCGCGGCCAGGACGTCGGCGCCCCCGATCCCGTCCACGGCCGCATGATGGATCTTGGTGTAGAGGCCCATCCGCCCACCGGTCAGTCCGTGGATCAGGTAGATCTCCCACAGCGGCCGCCGGCGGTCGAGCCGCCGGGCGTGCAGCCGCGAGATCTGGTCGGCGAGCTGCCGGTCGTCGCCGGGCGGCGGCAACCCGATCTCGCGTACGTGGTAGTCGAGGTCGAGGTCGTCCTCCTGCATCCAGTACGGATGGTCCAGCCCGAACGGCACGGGTGCCAGCTTGCGCCGCAGCGCGGGCACGTACGGGAGCCGCCGTTCGAGCAGCGCCTGCAGATCGGCGCGGTTGAGGTCGCCGTCGAGGATGGCGAGACCGGCGATGTTGGCGATGTTCGTGGCGGTCTCGAAATGGAGGAATTGCGCGTCCAGAGCGGTCAACTGGGGCATAGGTGACACCTCCGCCCCGAACCAATCAGACTCCGTCCACCACTTCAAGTGAGGCGGCGACGTCCGGCTCCGCGAAAGCCAGCAGCCGGAGCCCTTCCTCCTCGACGACGTCCAGCGAGGTCGAGGCGAACGGGCTGATCAGCAGCGTGGCCCGCTTGGCCGTGCGCTTGATCTGCCACGTCCCGGCGGCGAACCCGTCAATCAGGTAAACCGCCTTCACGCGCAGGTTCTTGGTGGCGACCCGCCCCTTGTACTCCTCGGCCAGCACGCGCGTACGGTCGGCGTGGCCGAGCACCAGCGTGTCGAAGTCCGGCAGGAACCGGACGGGCGCGGGCACGTCACCGCCCGGCCGGGGAGCGTCCGGCAGGTCGAAGAGCTCGCGCCCGGCGAAGTCGGTGACCCGTTCCAGGTCCATGGCCTTCATGACCGGCCGCAGGCCGGTCAGCCCCGACCAGGTCTGCACGTCGGCCGGGGTGGCCGGGCCGAACGCCGCGAGATAGCGCTCGATCAGCGGCTCCACGGCGGGCGCGGGGTCGAGGCCGATGCCGGGCAGCCCGAACGACGGCTCGCGCGGGAAGCTCCACCGGTCCTCGGTCGGGACCATGACCAGCGGGGTGAGCATGCGCACGGCGTACCCGAGCGCCCGGTCGTAGGCCCCGGGGAACTCCGTCAGCAGCAGTGGCCGCAGCTCGTTGAACGTCATCGGGCCCGCCGCCAGCAGCCGGTCGGCGGCGGCCACGACCGCGTCGAAGTCGACCCCATCGAAGCGGCGCGCGGCGGCGGCCAGCACCGGCCGCAGCAGCGGCCGGAACGCGGCGAAGTCGTCCGCCGTCACCAGGTGCAGCGTGGCCCGCCACATGGTGGCCCTGACCAGGGTCCGCGCGTGCAGCGCCGCGTGCAGGTCGTCGCGCTCGAGCCCCTCCAGCCGGGTCCACACCCCCACGTACGGCGGTCGCGGCTCCTGCGCCTGCAGCCCCACCAGGCGCCGCACGACGTCCGCCGCGTCCCCTTCATGTCGGGTGAGCAGGTGCTGACGGGCCAAAGTGGCCCGGTTGAGGTCTCGGAGGCTGAGCATCTACATATCATGCCTTGCCCGACATTCCCCCTCGCATCAGTACGCGCCTCGTACCCCGCCCTGGCCGACGGCCACGCCTACCTCGACGGCGCGGCAGGCACGCAGACCCCCCAATCGGTGATCGACGCCATCTCCGCCGCCTACCGGACCGGGATCGGCAACGTGGGCGGCGCCTTCCCCGCCAGCCACCGCTCCGACGCCATCGTGGCCGGCTGCCGCGCCGCCGTGGCCGACCTGGTCGGAGGCCACCCGGACGGCGTGATCCTCGGCCCGAACATGACCACGCTGACCTACCGGCTGGCCAGGGCCATCGCGGGCCCCGGCGACGAGGTGGTCCTGTCCAGGCTCGACCACGACGCGAACGTCCGCCCCTGGACCCAGATCGGCGCCACCGTCCGCTGGGCCGAGGTGGACCCGGTCACCGGGGAACTGCCGGTCGAGCAGTACGCGGACCTGATCGGCGCGCGCACCCGGCTGGTGGCGGTGACGGCGGCGAGCAACATCCTCGGCACCCGCCCCGACGTGCCCGCGATCGCCGAGCTGGCGCACCGGGCCGGCGCGCTGATGTACGTGGACGGCGTGCACGCCACCCCGCACGGCCCGGTGGACATGCGCGCGCTGGGCGCCGACTTCTACGCCACCAGCGCCTACAAGTGGTCGGGCCCGCACATCGGCGCCGTCGTGGCCGATCCGGGCCTGCTGGAGACGCTCGGCCCGGACAAGCTGGCCTCCTCCCCCGACACGGTGCCCGAGCGGTTCGAGACGGGGACGGCGGCCTTCGCCGACCTGGCCGGGGTGACGGCGGCGGTGGACCATCTGGCTGCCATGGTCCCCGGCGAGGGCACCCGCCGCGAGCGCCTGCTGGCCTCGATGAGCGCGGCGGAGGAGCACGAGCTGGAGCTGTTCGGGGCGCTGATCGAGGGCCTGGAGACGCTGCCGCACGTCACGGTGTACGGCAAGCCGGCCAGGCGGACCGCAACCGCCTACTTCAACGTGTCCGGCCGGACCCCGCGGGAGGTGGCCGAGCACCTCGCCGGGCTCGGCGTGAACGTCTGGAACGGCCACAACTACGCCTGGGAGCTGACCGGCGCCCTCGGCATCCGCGACTCGGGCGGCGCGGTGCGCGCGGGCCTGGTCCACTACAACGACCGCTCCGACGTGGACCGGCTGCTCGACGGGGTGGCGCGCCTGAGGTGAGATGGCATGCTTTGCATACATTGCATGCAAACGAATAGGGTGGCGGCATGCAGACCGACGTGGCGTGCAGCCGGTTGCGGGAGCTCATCCTCGACGGCACCTACCCGCCCGGGGCGCGGCTCACCGAGATGGAGGCCGCGACGACCCTGGAGATGAGCCGCACCCCCGTTCGCGAGGCACTGCGGGCGCTGGCCGCCGACGGGCTCGTCCGGCCGTCGGGCCGCGGCGTGGTCGTCGTGGCGCTGGAGCGGGACGCCCTGGACGAGGCGTACCAGGTGCGGGCGGCGCTGGAGGCGCTCACGGCCGAGCTGGCCGCCGCCCGCCAGCGGGCCGGCCGCATCGCGCCCGCCGACCTCGTCTCGCTCCGCGACCTCGCCACCGAGACGGCCGCCGTGACCGCCGAGGGGCGCATGGCCGAGGCCGTCCGGCTCAACCGCCGCTTCCACCGGCTGATCGCGGAGCTGGCGGGCAACTCGATGGCGCTGCACACGCTGGAGCGGATCTGGGACCAGATCCAGGTCTCCACGCTGCGCTCGCTCGCGCCGCCGTCGCGGCCGGCGCACGTCTCGGGCCAGCACGAGTCGCTGCTCGCCGCGATCACCGACGGCCGCCCGGAGGAGGCCGCCGCCATTTCCCGCGCCCACGTGCTCGACACCCGAGCCACCACGCACAGCAAGGAAGGACCCGCATGACCCGCCAGCACACCTACGCCACGGTCGTCACCTGGACCGGCAACCAGGGCACCGGCACCAGCGGCTATCGAGCCTACGGCCGCGAGCACGAGCTGACCGCCGACGGCCCGCCGCCGATCCAGGGCAGCTCGGACCCCGGCTTCCGCGGCGACCCCGCGCGCTGGAACCCGGAGCAACTCCTGCTCGGCGCACTGTCGCAGTGTCACATGCTGTCGTATCTGCACAAGTGCGCCGTGTCGGGCGTCGTGGTCACCGAGTACACCGACCGCGCCGCCGGCACGATGGCCGAGACCGCGGACGGCGGCCACTTCACCGAGGCGGTGCTGCGCCCCGAGGTCACCGTGGCCGCGCCGGAGATGACCGAGATCGCGCTCAAGCTGCACGAGGAGGCGCACGCCGCCTGCTTCATCGCCTCCTCGGTCAACTTCCCGGTGCGTCACGAGCCGGTCGTCCGCGTGGCCGGCGACTGACCGCGCCGGCTCAGGGGAGGCGGTGGCCGGGCGATCAGGCCGTCATGCGGGGACCAGGAGGATGCTGAGGACCGTACCGATGATCATCCCCGTGCCGGCCGCGACGGCGGTCCACTTGCCGAGCGGCTCGCCCCGGGTGTGGCCGACGATGCCGAGCACGATGCCCGCCAGGCCGAACAGGACCGGGACGAACAGCACGGCCACCGCGGCGCAGACGAACCCGATGATCGACAGGACCTGGTCACCGGCCCGCCGCTCGTGCGGCGGCTGGGTGTAGGGCGGCGGCTGCGACCCCTGGCCTTCCGGGGCGGGCGGGCCGTCGCCTTGCGGCGGGTCCTGCGGTGCGGTCACGGGCGGGCTCCTCTCGAGACGGGAACCACATCACACACCCCGGATGTGGTCCTGTCGAGCGCACCGAACCACGACATCTGCCCATTTCAGGTGGCTTCTGGCGGGTGCGAAAACTCCGGCGGCAGGGGTTCGGCGTGCACCACGTCGAGCCGGGAGACGGCTCGGGTGAGGGCGACGTACAGGCGGTTCAGGCCGCGCCGCTCGGCCCGCGCGATGGCGGCCGGCTCGGCCACGATCACGTGGTCGTACTCCAGGCCCTTGGCCAGCGAGGCGGGCAGCACGCTCAGCCGGCGGCCCGCGTCCCCGCTGACGTCCCCGCTGACGTCCACGCCGTCGTTCCAGAGCGCGGAAGTCAGCGCCTCCACGTGCGCGTCGGCGGCGATCACGCCGATCGAGCCCTCGAACGTGAACGCCTCGCGCACCGCCGCGACCACCCCCTTGTCCAGCTCGGCCACCCCGGTCACGCGCAGCCTGCCGTCCGTCCGGTACGAGCGCGTCGCCGGAACCTCGACCCTGAGCGCCGCCAGCAGGGTGTTGGCCAGCTCGACCACGACGGCGGGCACGCGGAAGCCGGTCGTCAGCGCGATGACCTGGCCGTCCGGCTTGCCGAGCAGCTCCATGCGGGCCGGCCACGACGTCGCGGCCCAGGGGGTGGTGCCCTGCGCCAGGTCGCCGAGCACGGTGAGCGAGCCGTGCTCGCTGCGCCTGGCCACCGCCCGGCACTCCATGGGCGACAGGTCCTGCGCCTCGTCCACGATGACGTGGCCGTAGCCGCCGGGGCGCTCGATCAGGCCGGCGATCTCGTCGAGCAGGACCAGGTCGGCGGCGCTCCACCTGGCGCTCTTGACGCTGCGCGGCGGCCGGGCCCAGGTGAGCGCCGCCCGTTCGGCCGCGTTCAGCACCTGGTCGGCCGGGCCCGGCCGTCCCATGAGGAGCTCGTACAGGACCTCCTCCGGTTTGACGGCGGGCCACACGGCGTCCAGGGCCGGGGTGACGGCGCGGCCGATCCTGCGGGTCCACGCCGCGTTCGCCGTGTGCCCCCTGGCCTCGGCCTGGCGCTGGATCGCGGCCACCACGCGGGCCCGGACCCGTTCCCGTCCCACGCCGTACGGGAGTGACTCGCGCCGCGTGTCGTCCACGATGCGCCGCAGCTCGCCCTCGCCGACGCGCCACCGGGCGGAGCCGTCGGCCACCGCGACGGGCTCGGCCGGCTTCCCGATCCGCCCGTACAGGGTCCTGCGCAGGGCCTCGGCCATGCGCAGGTCGTGCTTGAGCATCGCGGCCTCGACGCTGTCGGACCCGGTGACGGGGACCGTGGCCAGCAGCCGCTCCAGCGTCGTCTGCTCGACGTTCACCTCGCCGAGCGCGGGCAGGACGGCGGAGATGTAGCCGAGGAAGGCCCGGTTCGGCCCGAGGACCAGGACGCCGGAGCGTTCGAGCCGCTTGCGGTGGGCGTACAGCAGGTACGCGGCCCGGTGCAGGCCGACGGCGGTCTTGCCGGTGCCGGGCGCGCCCTGCACGCAGATCGAGGTGTCCAGCTCGGCGCGCACGAGGTCGTCCTGCTCGGGCTGGATCGTGGCGACGATGTCGCGCATGGGGCCCACGCGGGGGCGTTCGATCTCGGCCGCCAGGATCTTGCTCTCGCCCTGCTCGCCCCGCCCGAGCCGCTCGTCCTCGAACCCGGTCAGCGTGCTGCCCGACCAGCCGAACCGGCGGCGCACCTCGACGCCCTGGGGATCGCGCGCGCTGGCCCGGTAGAACGCGCGCGAGACGGGCGCGCGCCAGTCGATCACCACGGGCGGGCCGCCGTGCTCGCCGGTGATGTGCCGCCTGCCGATGTGGTACGCGCGGCCGGGGTGCTCGGCCGAGCCCTGGCCGAAGTCGAGCCGGCCGAAGAACGGCGGCCCTTCCGGCTCCTCGCTCAGCTCCTTGGCCAGGCTCTTGAGGTGGCGCCCCAGCCGTTCGGCGCTGTAGCGGTCGCCGGCCACCGTCTCACCGACGATCACGTTGTTCCTCGCGCCGTCGAGCATCCTGCGCAGACCGGCCGTGCAGCGTTCGACGTACCGGCGCTCGTCGTCGAGCGTTTCCATCACACCTCCCAAAGCGTTAACTCGGTTAAGATATTAACCAGGTTAACACTTTGATAGGGTGTGGTCATGACGGGACTACGACAGCTCCAGCGGCAGCGCGTGCACGAGGCGATCTCGACGGCGGCCATCTCGCTCTTCCTGGAGCGCGGTTTCGACGAGGTGCCCGTCACGGAGATCGCGGCGGCGGCAGGGGTGTCGAAGCCGACCCTGTTCAAGTACTTCCCGACCAAGGAAGACCTGGTGGTGCACCGGTTCGCCGACCATCAGGGCGAGGCGGCCCGCGTGGTGCGGGCGCGGGCGGCGGGCGAGTCGCCGCTGGAGGCGCTGCGCCGCCATTTCCTCGACGGGCTGGCCAGGCACGATCCCGTCACCGGGCTCAACGCCCATCCCGAGGTGGTGGCCTTTCACCGGATGGTGTTCGGCACGCCGAGCCTGGCGGCGCGGGTCTCCCAGTACATCTCGCTCGACGAGGAGTCGCTCGCCGGGGCGCTCGCGGAGACGACCGACGACCTGACCGCGAGCCTGCTGGCCGGGCAGGTGCTGGCCACGCAACGGGTGCTGGCCCGGCGGAACTGGGCGCTACTGGCAGAGGGCCGGCCGCCGGCGGAGGTGGAACGGGAGGCGGTGCGGGCGGCCGAACATGCCTTCTCCATGCTGTCCTGCCCCGATTCGCCCCGGCCGTCCGATTGATTTCACCTCGCCGCTCGAACTCGCACCCCCCTTTCACACCCCGTCGCCCGCGCGAGAACGCCGCTGTTATACCAGGTGAGAGCGGGTTTTCCTTGATATCCTGATCACCTCTTCACCAATTGCAAAGTTATGCAATTTAGGACAATGCGGGGTTGGCTTTACCCAGAGGGAGTGATGGTGCGCGGGCCTTTCACGTACACATGCGGTTACTCATACGAATCGAAAGGTTGCGGGCTGTGACCGGCCTGCTGTGGTCAGGATGGGGGCGCGTACGCTCCCTGCTGCCCGAACGCGCCGCCCTCGCCGCGATGCGCCACCGCCCCCGCCAGGACCTCATCGCCGGGCTCACCGTGGCGGTCGTCGCGCTCCCGCTCGCGCTCGGGTTCGGCATCTCCTCAGGGCTCGGCGCCGCGTCGGGCCTGGCCACGGCCGTGGTCGCCGGGGCGATCGCGGCCGTGTTCGGCGGGTCCGCCGTGCAGGTGTCGGGCACCAGCGGCGCGATGACCGTCGTGCTCATGCCGATCATGAGCACCCACGGCGCCACCGGCGTGCTCACCGTGGGCCTGCTGGCGGGCCTGCTGCTGATCGGGCTGGCCCTGGCCCGCGCGGGCCGCTACATGGCCCTGGTCCCCGCCCCGGTGGTGGCGGGCTTCACCGTCGGCATCGCGTGCGTGATCGGCCTGCAACAGCTCCCCCACGCCCTCGGCGTGGACGCCAGGTCGAGCGACAAGGTCGCCGTCATGGCCTGGCACGCCCTCCTGGACTTCCTGGCCAGGCCCCACTGGTGGGCCATGACGGTCACCCTGGTCGTGGCCGCGCTGCTGCTGGTGGGCGCGAGCGTGCGGCCGTCCCTGCCGTTCTCGCTGGTCGCCGTCGCTCTCGCCACCGTCGTCGCCGAGCTGGCCGGGCTGCCGCTGGCCCGGATCGGCGACCTGCCCGCCGGGCTGCCCGCGCCGTCGCTGGACTTCCTGGATCCGGCCGCGGTGCCGTCGCTGCTCGCCCCGGCGGTCGCGGTGGCCGCGCTGGCCGCGCTGGAATCGCTGCTGTCCGCCTCCGTGTCCGACGGCATGACCGAGGGCAAGCGGCACGACCCCGACAGGGAGCTGTTCGGCCAGGGCCTGGCCAACCTCGTCACCCCGCTGTTCGGCGGCATGCCCGGCACGGGCGCCATCGTGCGCACCGCGATCAACGTCCGCTCGGGCGCGCAGTCCCGCCTGGCGGCCCTGTCCCACGCCGGGATCCTGGCCCTGATCGTGTACACCGCCGCCGGGCTCGTCTCGCGGATCCCGCTCGCGGCGCTGGCCGGGGTGCTGCTGGCCACCTCGGTGCGGATGGTGGAGCGGGACGCGGTCCGGGCCATGTTCCGGTCCACCAGGGGCGACGGCGTGGTCCTCGTGCTGACCGCCGTCGCCACCCTGATGCTCGACACGGTGCTGGCCGTCATCCTCGGCCTGGTGGTGGCGGGGGCGATGGCCCTGCGGGCGATGGCGCGCAACGTGAGCCTCGACGCCGAGCCGCTCCGCCACGACCTGCAGCCCCATCACAGCGAGGACGAGCACGCCCTGCTCGCCGAGCACATCGTCACCTACCGGCTGGCCGGGCCGCTGTTCTTCGCCGCGGCCCACCGCTTCCTGCGGGAGCTGTCGGAGGTGAGCGACATGTCGGTGGTCGTGGTGCGCATGTCCCGCGTCACCACCATCGACGCCAGCGGTGCGCTGGCGCTCGGCGACGCCATCGGACGCCTCGAACGCCGGGGCGTCATGGTGTACGTCTCCGGCATCCCCGACGGCCATCACCGGCCGCTGGAGGCGCTCGGGGTCATCGCCCGGCTCGACCGGGCCGGGCAGGTGTTCGCCACCACCACCGAGGCCATCGCGGCGGCCCGCGAGCGCCTCCACAGCACCGGCATCGTGCCCCGCCTGGCCGGCTGACACGGCCGGCCCGGAGCGGGAGCGGCCGGGGCCGGGCGGCTCAGGCGAGGGGG
>NZ_VCKX01000372.1 GCF_005889725.1 Nonomuraea zeae | reverse complement strand
CCCGGGGGGCGGCCAAGAGGCGCGGGGCCGGGCGCGCGGTCCCCGTCTCCGAGGCGCGCAAGCTGCCCGTCTCGCCCGGCGTGCTCAAGGGCCTGGCTCCCGCGCGGGACCTCGCCCTCCCGCGCCCGGCCAAGCCGCTGACCAGCACGGTCGGCTCCCGGTGGGTCACCGGCGGCCTGGTGGCCAAAACCACCGGCCGGGTGTTCCTGACCGTGGGCGGGGCCGACTTCGTCTGCTCTGCGAGCACGATCAGGAGCGCCAACAAGGACGTCGTCGTCACCGCCGGCCACTGCGTCAAGGACGGCGCGGGCGAGTGGGCCGCGAACTGGACGTTCGTCCCGGGCTACGGGACGGCCGGCGAGCAGCCGTACGGCCAGTACACCGCCCGCCGGATGTTCGTCGCGGGGCCCTGGTCGCGCAACGGCGACGACGACTACGACGTGGGCATGGTGGCCCTGGCCACCTCCAGGGGCCGGCACGTGGCCGACGTCGTGGGCACCCAGGAGATCTCCTTCAACGCGGCGCGCGGCGGCCAGGCGTTCGGCTTCGGCTACCCGGCCGACCCGCCGTACGACGGCAGCCACCTCGTCTACTGCGCCGGACGGCTGAAGAACGACCCGCACGGCCAGACCAAGGACCAGGGGCTGGGCTGCGACATGACGGCGGGTTCGAGCGGCGGCCCCTGGATGACCGCGTTCGACCCGGCCACCGGCAAGGGCACCATCATGTCCTTGAGCAGCTTCAAGTACGTCGACGACCAGCGCACGATGTACGGCCCGTACCTGGGCGAGGCGGCCAAGGCCCTCTACTCGACGGCGCAGCGCGCATAACCGGCTGCAATGGACCGATTACAGAATGGCAAGCTTTTCTCCATACCCCCAGTCGTCACCGGGCCGCTCACGGGAGCATCACAGGGCCTTATGACAAGGAAGGGGGCCGGGTGAAGCGGCTAGTGGGGGTTGTCACCGGCATCGTGGTGCTGGTGGCGGGGATGGCGAGCGCGGACAACGCGGTGGCCGGCAGGAGTGCGCCGGTGACCCCGGTGGTGTGGGGGGCCTGTCCGGCGGTGGGCGGCAAGGCCGTGCCGGCCGAGCTCGAGTGCGCCACCGTACGGGTGCCGCTCGACTACCGCGAGCCCATGGGCCAGTCGATCAAGCTGGCGCTCAACAGGATCAAGGCCAAGGTCTCCAGGGACGCCAACCACCTGGGCACGCTCCTGGTGAACCCGGGCGGTCCAGGGGCGTCGGGGCGGAACCTGACGCAGTTCGTGTCCGCCTCGCTGCCCGACGGGCTGGGCGAGCGCTACGACGTGGTCGGCTTCGACCCGCGCGGCGTCGGCGGCAGCGAGCCGGCCGTCCACTGCGTGGACCCGGCCGTCTACTACAAGGCCCCGAGGCCCGACGCGGTGCCGCACGGGCGCGGGGCGGAGAAGGCGCTGCTGGCCAGGGCCACCGAGTACGCGAGCCGCTGCGGCAACCTGTGGTCCTGGCTGCTCCCGCACCTCACGACCGAGAACTCCGCCAGGGACATGGACACGATCCGCGCCGCGCTCGGCGAGGAGAAGATCAGCTACCTCGGCTACTCGTACGGCACCTACCTCGGCGCCGTCTACGCCACGCTGTTCCCGAGCCGGGTCAAGCGCCTGGTCATGGACAGCACGGTCGATCCCACCACCGTCTGGTACGAGTCCAACCTCAGGCAGGACCGCGCCTTCGAGCGCCGGCACCGCCTCTTCCTCGCCTGGACGGCCAAGCACAACGACGTCTACAAGCTGGGCGCCACCGCCAAGCAGACCTCGTTCGCCTACTACGCGATGCGCGACCGGCTGCGCACCCGCCCGGCCGGCGGGATCATCGGGCCGAGCGAGCTCGACGACACCTTCACCGTGGCCGGCTACAGCGACAAGATCTGGCCCCTGTTCGCCCAGTCCTGGTCCTCCTACGTCCGCCAGGGCGACGTGAAGGGCCTGCTCGACATCTACAACAAGCACGGCAAGCAGGACGCGGACGACGAGAACGGCTACGCCATCTACCTGGGCGTCCAGTGCCGCGACGCCAAGTGGCCGCGCCAGTGGGACAGGTGGCGGGACGACATGACCAAGCTGCACGACCGGGCGCCGTTCCTGACCTGGCCGAACGCCTGGTTCAACGCCCCCTGCGCCTTCTGGCCGGTGCGGGGCGGCCAGCCGGTCCAGGTGCACGGGTCGCAGAAGCTGCCGCCGTTCCTCATCCTCCAGTCGCGCGACGACGCCGCGACGCCGTACAAGGGGGCGATGAAGATGCGCGAGCAGTTCCCCGGGGCGCGCATGGTGATCGACGGCGGCGGCAACCACGGGGTGTCGCTCGCGGGCAACACCTGCGTGGACGGGCACCTGGCGGCCTACCTGAGGGAAGGGACGCTGCCCAGGCAGGACACGTCCTGCGCGGCGCTGCCCGAGCCACGCCCGGCCGAGCACATGACTTCGCCACCTGCCCGGGAACGGTCCGATCTCCTCGGGATCCTCGGCGTGCTGGGGCTCATCGCCAAGAGGTGACGTCAAGAATGGATTACTGTGGGCAGAGCCGGATGAGCTAATCGGTAACCCTTCGCGTAGTCTGACCATGTGATGCTGCGTACATCGGCGTCGCGCGTGCTCGACGACAGCGACCGGGACGAAGTCCTCGCCCTGCTGGACTCCGATCCGGTCGCCAACGTCTTCGTCTCCTCCAGAGTGCGGGCCGTCGGACTCAATCCGGCCAGGCTCGGCGGGCAGATGTGGGGGTTCGGACCGCGCGGTGGCCTTGTGTCACTTTGTTACGCCGGGGCCAACATGGTGCCGGTCAACGCCGGGCCCGAAGCCGTGCACGCTTTCGCCGACCGGGCCAGGAAACAGGGGCGACGGTGCTCGTCCATCGTGGGCCCGGTCGATGCCGTCTCGCTGCTCTGGGAGCGCCTCGAACCGCACTGGGGCCGCGCCCGGGCGATCCGCTGGGCGCAGCCGGTCATGGCCACCACGCACCGCTCGCCGGTGCCGCCCGATCCTCTCGTGCGCAGGGTGCGGCCGGAGGAGTTCGACATCCTGCTGCCCGCGTGCGTGGCCATGTTCACCGAGGAGGTCGGCGTCTCGCCCAACCTCGGCGACGGCGGCGCCCTCTACCGGACCAGGGTCGCCGAGCTCATCAGGATCGGCCGCTCCTACGCCCGCATCGACGACGGGAAAGTCGTGTTCAAGGCGGAGGTGGGGGCGGTCACGCCGCACGCGTGCCAGATCCAGGGCGTCTGGGTCGCCCCCGAGCTGCGGGGCAGGGGGCACGCGGCGGCCGGCATGTCCGCCGTGGTCGATGCCGCGATGGCCTGTTTCGCCCCCGTGGTCTCGCTCTACGTCAACGACTACAACGGATCGGCGCGGGCCGTCTATCGCAAGGTGGGCTTCCACGAGGTCGACACGTTCATGTCGGTGCTCTTCTGAGGCTGCGGCTAGAGGCGGACGAGCTTGTCGAAGAGCCTGGCCAGCTCGGTGTCGGGATCGGCGGTCAGGCCCGCGTGCACCGGCCCCGCCTGCACGATCGTGCTGCGCGGCGCCGTCAGCCAGCGGAAGCGGCCGCCGAGCGGCTCGCTCGCCAGCGGCCCGGGCTCCTCCCCGCAGGCCAGCTCGTACGCGCTCAGCGCACGGCGTACCGCGTCGACGTCGGCGCCCGGGTCGAGGGCCCGCAGCCGGGCCGGGTCCAGCTCGACCCGCGCGCACAAGTAGGCGCGCGGCTGGCAGTAGAGCAGCACGCCCGCGTTGATCAGCTCGCCCCGCTCCACCCTGGGCACCACGCGGATCGCCGCGTACTCGTACACGTCCCTGGTCACCGGCTGCCTCCACGCCAGAATTCGCCGACGGAACCGGGGCCGTGCCGTGGCGCCCCCTGCTCGGTGCGTACGAGCCATTCTCCCGGCCCGTGCGCCCGCCGCAGCAGATGATCGACATACGCCTCGCGCACCGCTCCGGGTGAGTCGAAGCCGGGCTCGTCGCGCAGCCACTCGTCGGGGACCAGGGCCGTCACGGTCTCCAGCAGCTCCCTGGTGATCTTCGCGGCCAGCAGGGCGCCTTCGCCCGCGACGTCGGTGGCGTACGGCGTGAGCACGTGGTCACCGGCGTCGAACGGCCGCTGCGGGTCGGCCGTGCGCCAGTTGTGGTGGAACCAGAGCGCCGCGCCGTGGTCGATCAGCCAGGGCTCGTGGTGCCAGACCAGCAGGTTGGGGTTGCGCCAGCTCCGGTCGATGTTGTGGATCAGACCGTCGAACCACACCACCTTGGAGGCGAACAGCGGGTCGGCGACCCAGGCCAGCGGCTCGAAGCCGAGCGCCCCCGGCAGGAAGTCCACCGCCAGGTTGAGGCCGGTGCTGGCCTTGAGCAGGTCTTGCACCTCTTCGTCGGGCTCTCTGATGCCGAGCTGCGGGTCGAGGTCGATGAGCTTCAGCTCGGGAGTGCGCAGCCCGAGCCTGCGGCCCAGCTCGGCGGCGATGATCTCGGCGACGAGCACCCGCCGCCCCTGCCCCGCCTCGCGGAATTTCACGACGTAGGTGCCCAGGTCGTCGGCCTCGACGACGCCGGGCAGCGATCCGCCCTCCCGCAGCGGGGTCACGTAGCGGGTGGCCGCGATCTTTTCCAGCACGAGATGAGGCTATCGCCCCTTCTCAGTGGCTCGGATCACGGTCCTGCCGGTTGGCCGCCGCGAACGGGTGCTCCCGCGACGCCTCGACGGCGGCGAAGGCGTAGTCGAGCATGCGGCGCTCGTAGGCCGACTTGGCCGTGGCGAGCGGCCGTCCCCCGGCGGCGGCCCCGGCCAGCAGCTCGCTGAGCAGGCGGGCGTCGCGCAGCCCGATGTTCGCGCCCTCGCCCCGGCCCGGGCTCATGCTGTGCACGGCGTCGCCGATCAGCGTGACGGCCGGCTCGTCCCACGCCGCCACGCGCCGGGCGGAGTGGGTCCGCAGCACGAACGTGGCCTCGGGGTCCGCCTCGTCCACGATCCGGCGTACGCCCTCGTGCCAGCCGCGTACCGTCTGCCGCGCGAGGCCGTGCAGTTCGGCGGGCGGCGCGCCGTCCGGGCGGGGGCCGGGCACGGTCATCGTCCAGGAGAAGTAGCCGGGCACGTCCGTCACCTGCGCGCCGGGCGCGTGCCGGGCCACGGCCTCGGGCACGGGGGTGAGCGGCCGGCAGGTGGCGATCGCGATGGCCGTGCCGCCGGGGGCGCTGACGCGGTTGAAGGAGTCGACCAGCTCGGGCGGCGTGGCCGCCAGCAGCTCGGGGGTGATCCAGGTCTTGCCGTAGAGCGCCCAGCCGAGCTCGTCCACCACGGCGCCGGGCAGGAGCTGCGCGCGTACGCGGGAGCCGGCGCCGTCCGCGCCGACGAGCAGGTCGCCGTCGGCGCTCTGCCCGCCGGCGAAGTGTGCGCGCACGCCGCCGCCGGCGAGCGGCTCGTAGCGCCGGTAGTCCATGCCGAAGCGGACGGAGCCCGCGAGCCCCGTCATGAGGATCTCGCGGAGGGTGAGCCGGTTGACGCCGAGGCCGGTCACGCCGGGCCGGGCGTACGGGATGTCCTTGGCGAACTTGGGCCGCAGATCGGTCTCCATGAAGATCATGCGGTTGGCCGGGCGGATGGAGGTGGCCACGGCGAGGTCGAACAGGTGGTCAGGCAGGCATGCCCGCAGCGCCTGCGCTCCGGTGTCCTTGAGGCTGATGCGGTAGCCCTGGGGGCGGTGGGCCGCCGACGGGTCGCGTTCGTACAGGGTGACGCGGAGACCTGCCTGACGCAGGCCCTGGGCAAGGCACAATCCAGCGAGTCCGCCCCCCATGACGAGAATGTGGGTGTCGTCCATGGGCCGACTGTAATCGAATAGCTGTCGCGACAGCAAATGTTCTGGACAGCTATCCTCAGGGGATGACCGACAACCGCGCAGCGCAGTCGCCGTTCGAGCTGGTCCTGGGGGGTGGGTCGCTGCTGGTCCAGGTGGGGCGGGAGCTGAACACCGAGACCGAGCGCCGGCTCGCGCCGCTCGGCCTCACGGCGCAGCAGGCTGCGCTGCTGCTGCACGCGGCGCGCGGCGGCAGCACGCCCAGCACGCTGAAGAGCCGGCTCGGCACCGACACGGCCGGGATGACCAGGCTGCTCGACCGGTTGCAGGCCAAGGGGCTGCTGCGGCGGGCGCGGCATTCCGAGGATCGGCGCTCGGTCGTCATCGAGCTGACCGACGAGGGGCGGGCGCTGGTGCCGCACCTGCCGCCGATCTTCGGAAGCATCAGCCACCAGGTCTTCGAGGGGTTCTCGCCGGAGGAGGTCGGCCAGGTGACGGAGATGCTGCGGCGGATCATGAAGAACCTCGCCGGCGACTGAGCCCGGCGGAGGCTCAGGTCTTGGCGATGACCTCCTCGGCGAAGCGTTCCATGGTGGCGAGCTTGAGCTCCAGGCTGCCCTCGCCGTAGCGGGCCTTCTCCTCCGGGGTGGCCAGCCACCACGGGGCGGCCATGGTGCCGGTCACGCCCTTGGCGGCGAAGTGCCGGTAGGTGCCGGCGTCGGGGAGCACGGCCAGCGGGGCGATGATGTCGAAGGGTCCGGTTCTGCCGTTCTCGTCCAGGTGCCGGCGCAGCGTGTCCAGCACCGGGTCGAGCTGCTCCTCCGTGTAGATGCGGTTGCCGATCCAGCCGTCACCCAGGCGGGCGGCCCGGCGCAGGGCGGCCTCGCTGTCGCCGCCGACGTAGACGGGGATGCGCCCGGCGGGCGTCGGCGAGATCGACAGGGCGGGCAGGCCGTCCAGGGTGACCGTCTCGCCGGCCCAGAGCGAGCGCAGCACCGGCAGCATCTCGTCCAGCCGCCGCCCGCGCGTGTGGAAGTCCTGCCCGGTCCCGGCGAACTCCTCCTTGCACCATCCGACTCCCACGCCGAACGTGACCCGGTCCTGCGACAGCACCGCCGCCGTGGACACCTGCTTGGCCACGGTGAACAGGTCGCGGGCCGGCGCGATGTAGACGTTGGGGGAGAAGCGCAGCGAGGTGGTGACCGCCGCCATGGCCCCGATCGTCACCCACACGTCGGGCCAGTGCGTACGGGCGTCCCAGCGCGGCCGCCCCGACCGCGAGTACGGGTACGGCGTGGCGAAGTCGGCGTAGAAGAGGTGGTCGGACAGCGTCAGCGTGTCGAACCCGCACCGCTCGGCCGCCTTCGCCAGCTCCACGAACTGGCCGGTGTCGACGAACGAGGCGCCCAGCCAGAATCTCATTGGAACTCCGGGATGACCTTGGTGGCGAACAGTTCCAGGTTGCGCTTGACCGTGTCGAGCGGCAGCACGCCCTGCTGACCCTGCATGTAGAGGCCGAACCACTCCAGGTCGGGCATCCGGTCGAGCATCCGCTGGATGCCGCGCTTGACGTCGTCGGGCGTGCCGAACAGGGCCATCTCCACGTCGTTCATCCGCTTGGCGTCGCCCTTCTCCGGGGAGATGGGCTTGTGCTTCTCGTCCTCCTTCTTGCGCAGCACCTCCAGATAGCCGAAGGGGCCGAAGAAGGCGGCGAAGTCCTTCGGGATGCTGCGGCCGAAGGTGTTGATCGCCTCCTCGGTGGTGTCCGCGATCCCGACGATCTTGAGGATGCCGGTGTGCTCGCCGAGTTTGTACTCCCGGCCCTGCTTGGCGGACTCCTCCTGGTACAGCTTGGCCTTGGCGGCGTGGTCGTCGGGATTGGGGGTGAACATCCACGGCAGGATGTTCTCCTGCGCGGCTCTGATCACCGACCGGTCCGAGATCGTGAACGGCTGCCACAGCTCGGGATGCGGGTTCTGGTACGGCCTGGGGCAGACGGAGACGGCCTGCACCTTCCCGTCCTCCGACAGCTCGTCCGGCGCGCCGAAGGTCCTGGTCCACTCCTGCGCGGGCCAGCCCTCGATGCCCTCGTACGGGAAGGGCACCTGGTAGTCCAGCACGTCGGACTTGTAGCGGAGGGTCTCCTGTGTCCACGCCATCTTCATGATCTTCAGCACCTCGCCGAAGACGTCGAAGTTGCGCGTGTCGCTCGCCGAGCCGTCCGAGCGGGCGGCGGCCGCGTGCCAGCGCTGGCCAAGGACGTTCATCCAGCGGTTCTGGTAGCCGCGGGCCACCCCGAGCCGCAGGCGTCCCCTGCTGAACTGGTCGAGCAGCGCCACGTCCTCGGCGGCCCTGATCGGATCCCAGGCGGGCAGCACCAGGCCGAGCGGCGCGAGCAGGATCCGCTCGGTCCTGGCGGCAAGGTCGGTCAGGAACATCAGCGGGTTGACCGAGAACTCCATGCCCTCCGAATGGAAGTGGTGCTCGGTCATCATCAGCGCGTCGAACCCGAGCTGGTCGGCGTGGACGGCTATCTCCCGTACCTCGTGCAGCAGCTTCTGGTACGACTCCGTGTCGCGGCCGATGGGGCGCTTGGCCTTGGCGTTCTCCTCGGCCGCGTATCCGGATCCTGGAATCTGCGGATTCAGGAAGATAGAAAACTTCACCGGGGACCTCTTTCCGCGGGATGGTCTTCTGCAAGGTACTCTGGAAATCTTAGCCGAGCAATCGCTTGGTTGACGATGAGGAGGCGGCATGAGGCTGGGCGTCACGATGTTCGCCACGGATCTGGCCATGCCGGTTCAGGACCTGGCCAGGGCGGCGGAGGAGCGCGGCTTCGACTCCCTCTACGTGCCCGAGCACACCCACATCCCGGTCTCCCGCCGCACCCCGCCCGCCGCGGGCCAGGCGGAGCTGCCCGAGGAGTACCGGCGGACGCTCGACCCCCTCGTCGCCCTGTCCTTCGCCGCCGCCGCGACTCAGCGGCTGCGCGTCGGGACCGGCATCCTGCTCGCCGCCCAGCGCGACCCCATCGTCACCGCCAAGGCCATCGCCACCCTCGACCACCTCTCGGGTGGGCGCGTGGTGGTCGGGGTCGGCTTCGGCTGGAACGTCGAGGAGATCGAGAACCACGGTGTCCCGTACGGGCGCCGCCGCGAGGTGGCCCGGCACAACGTGCTGGCGATGCGGGCGTTGTGGCAGGAGGAGGTGGCCGCGTTCGACGGGTTCGAGCCGTCCTGGTCCTGGCCCAAGCCGATCGCGAGCCCGCCGGTTCACCTGGGCGGGGCCGCGGGGCCGAAGCTGTTCGCCCACATCGCCGAGTACGCCGACGGCTGGATGCCCATCGGCGGCGCGGGGATCAGGGCGGCGCTGCCCGCGCTGCGCGAGGCGTGCGAGAAGGCCGGGCGGCCGATGGCCCAGGTGATCCCGTTCGGGACGCGGCCGACGAGGGAGAAGCTCGACTACTACGCCGGGCTCGGGATCGAGGAGGCGGTGGCGCAGCTGCCGAGCGGCCCCGCCGACGTGGTGCTGCCGGTGCTGGATGACTACGCGGCGCTCGCTTGATGGCGGCATAATGAAGCCATATGTCCGAGCTTCGAGCCGATGACCCGAGGCAGCTGGGGTCGTACCGGCTGTCACGCAGGCTCGGCCAAGGCGGTCAGGGCGTCGTCTACCTCGGCCGGTCCGCCCAGGGGGCACAGGTCGCGATCAAGCACATGCACGCCACCCTGTCCGGTGACCCCGCCGTGCGGCGCCGATTCCTCGGCGAGGTCGAGGCGGTGCGCAGGGTCGCGGCGTTCTGCACGGCGCAGCTCCTCGACGCCGACCTCGACGGAGACCGGCCCTATCTGGTGAGCGAGTACGTCGAAGGCCCCTCGCTGCGCGAGCACGTGATCGCCGAGGGCCCGCGGCAGGGCGGCTCGCTCGACCGCCTGGCCATCGGCACCGCCACCGCCCTCGGCGCGATCCACCGCGCGGGGGTCGTGCACAGGGACTTCAAGCCGGGCAACGTGCTGCTCGGCATCGACGGGCCGCGGGTGATCGACTTCGGCGTCTCCCGGCTTTTGGACACCTCCGCGACCACCAACCTGATCCCCATGGGCACCCCGGCCTACCTGCCGCCCGAGCGCATCAAGGGCGAGCAGGCCGGTCCGGCGGCCGACCTGTGGGCCTGGGGGCTGACCGTCGCGTACACCGCCACGGGGCGGCACGCGTACACGGCGGACACCCATCAGGAGGTGCTGGCCAGGATCCTGTACGGCAAGCCGGACGTGGGGGAGCTGACCGGGCGGCTGCGCGAGATCGTGGACGCCTGCCTGGCGCCGGAGCCGGGGGACCGGCCGGACGCGGAGGAGGTGCTGCGGCGGCTCCTCGGGCAGGACGGCTTGTCGGGTGACGTGCTCACGACCGGCGCGATGGCCGCCGTCGCCCCCGCCGATCCCGCCACCTCCACCGATCCCGCCACCTCCACCGACCCCGGCTCGGCCGGTGGCTCTCGCTCGGCCGGTGATCTCGGCGGTCTCGGCGGGGCGCAGGGGCGGGCGAAGGCCGGGCGGGCGTTGCTCGCCGAGCTGGGCCCGCACGCCGCCGGGACCGGGCCGATCGAGGACCCCGACCCGACCACGAGCTTCCCCGCCATCGTCGGCTCGGACCATCCGCCGCACGGCGGCGCGGACGCCGGGGTCGCACCCGCCAGGCGGCCGCGGGCCTGGCAGGTGATCGTGGCGG
>NZ_VCKX01000371.1 GCF_005889725.1 Nonomuraea zeae | reverse complement strand
TCTCGTGGGCTCGGAGATGTGTATAAGAGCCACCCACACACACTTCGTCCTCTCCGGCACCACCTCCTCCCGACCATCGCGGAGTCCCCCAGGACGCGCGCCCGAGGCGAGGGCGGGCTCACGAGCACAGACCAGCGGGCTTCCCGGGCAGCCGCGTCCTCCGTGTTCAGATCGTTTCTTTACGCCCGCCACCGCCCATGCGATTGTCGGTATGTCTGCACGTCCTGAACAGGAGGCCGACATGAGACTCCCCAGCCGACCAGCGGTGATCGGAGCGATCGCCGTCCTGGCGCTCACCTCCTGCGGAACCGGGACGGAGTCCGGCGGTGGCAGCGTCACCCTCACCATCGCGGCCAACAGCATCTCCGGCGGCAAGAACTCCGAGTCGGCCGACTGGATCAAGCAGTGGGTGATCCCCGAGTTCGAGAAGACGCACCAGAACGTCAAGGTCCTGTTCCAGCCCAGCGGCGTCGACGACGAGCAGTACAAGACCAAGATCGCCCTCGACCTCAAGTCCAGGACGGGGGCCGACGTCATCGACCTGGACGGCATCTGGGTCGGCGAGTTCGCCCAGGCCGGCTACATCAAGCCGCTCACCGAGGTCGGCGGCGCCACCGTGGAGCAGTGGGAGGGCTGGGCCCAGATCCCCCAGGCCGTCCAGGGCCTCGGCATCTTCGACGGCAAGAAGTACGGCCTGCCCCAGGGCACCGACGGCCGCGTCCTGTTCTACAACAAGACGCTGTTCAAGAAGGCCGGGCTGCCCGAGACCTGGGCCCCCACGAGCTGGCAGGACATCATCGACGCCGGGACCAGGCTCAAGGCGGCCGGCGTGCCCACTCCCATCCAGATCAACGCCGGCACCGCCATGGGCGAGGCCACCACCATGCAGGGCGTGCTGCCCCTGCTCGCGGGCGCCGGGGCCGAGATCTACGCGGCCGGCAAATGGGCCGGCGCCTCCCAGGCCATGAAGGACGTGCTCGGCTTCTACCAGCAGATCTACGGCGGCAGCGGCCTCGGCGATCCCAAGCTGCAGCAGGAGGCCAAGGGCCGCGACAAATCGTTCGCCCAGTTCGCCGCCGGCAAGATCGGCATCCTCGCGGAGAGCGACTACTTCTGGCGCTCGGTCGTCGAGCCCACCGCGGGCGTCGCCCCCATGAAGGACCGCGACCAGGTCGTCGGCTACGCCAGGATCCCCGCCAAGCAGCCCGGCGGCGGCATCCGGGGCCAGGACCACGTCAGCATGTCCGGCGGCGCCGTACGCGTGCTCAACCCGTTCTCCAAGAGCCCCAAGCTCGCCTGGGACCTGCTCGCCTTCATGCACTCGGCGGCGGCGACGAAGTCGCAGCTCGCCGGGCAGGCGCGGATCAGCTCCCGCACAGACGTCAACGGCGAGGTGCTCACCGCCGACCCCATGCTTGAGTACGTGGCCGACGAGGTGCTGCCCATCACCGCCTACCGCCCGGGGCTGGCCGTCTACCCGCAGGTCTCCGCCGCGCTGCAGGAGGCCACCGCGGCCGTCGTCAGCGGCAAGAGCGCCGACGAGGCCGCCACCGCGTACCAGACGAAACTGGAGGAACTGGTCGGTGGCGCGGCCAACGTCGGCGGCTGACGCCGCGGGGCTCGGCAAGGGCAGGGCGGTCGCGTTCGTCCTGCCCGCCCTCGTCCTCATCGCCGTCTTCCTGATCTTCCCGGCGCTGTGGACCGTCTACCTCGGGCTCACCGACTACCGGCTCACCGGCCTGGCCGCCGCCGAGCCGCGCTTCGTCGGGCTCGGCAACTACACCGGGGCGCTCGGCGACCCCCGCTTCCTCACCTCGCTCTGGCTCACCCTGCTCTACGTCGGCGGCTCCGCCATCATCGGCCAGGCCGGCCTCGGCTTCGCCCTCGCCTGGATCCTGCGCGGCCGCTCCGGCCCCGTCCGCCGCCTGGTCGAAGGCGTGGTGCTCCTGTCGTGGATCCTGCCGGGCACCGTCGTCGGCTTTCTCTGGTTCGCCCTGCTCGACCGGGACGACGGCACCCTGAACGCCCTGCTGCACACCCCCGGGTTCGCCTGGCTGCTCGACTATCCGCTGCTGTCGATCATCGTCTTCAACGTGTGGCGCGGCACCGCGTTCAGCATGATGCTCTACTCGGCCGCCCTGGAGAACGTCCCGCCCTCCCACCTGGAGACCGCCCGCCTGGCCGGCGCGGGGGTGTGGCAGCAGCTGCGCGACGTCGTCCTGCCCGCCATCAGGCGCCACATCCTGACGAACCTGCTGCTGATCAGCCTGTGGACGTTCAACGACTTCACGCCGTTCGTCCTCACCGGCGGCGGCCCGGAAGGGCGCTCGGAGATCCTGCCCGTGTACGTCTACCGGGTCGCGCTCCGCGACGGCCAGCTCGGCGTCGGAGCCGCCATCTCCTTCCTGATCCTGCTGATCAACCTCGTCTTCGCGCTGGCGTACCTGCGGCTGCTGCGCGGCCGGCGCCGCGAGCGCGAGACGACGGCCGCCGGAGGGCCGCCCGCATGATCCGCCACGTCCTCGGCCGGCTCGCCACCACGGTCGTCATCGCCGTCGTCCTGGCCTTCTTCACCCTCCCCATGCTCTGGCTCGCCAGCGCCCCCTTCGACGACACCCCGACGATCACCACGTCCATCCCCGAGTTCACGCTGCGCAACTTCGCCGCCATCCTGGACAACCCGTACGCGCTCGGGTCCATCCGCAACTCCCTCATCCAGGGCGGCGGCGCCGCCGCGCTCGTCGTCGTCCTGGCCGCGCTGGCCGCCTACGCCCTGTCCAGGGTCCGCGTGCCCGGCCGTGACGCGCTGCTCTACCTGCTGCTCCTGCTGTCGTCGGTCGTCACCGGCACGGCCGCCATGGTGCCCATCTTCGAGCTGGCCACCCGGCTCGACCTCATCGACACCCACCTCGGGGTCATCCTCGTCGTCTCCGGCGGCCTGCTGCCCGCCGCGATCTTCATCCTCAAGGACTTCATGGACGAGACCCCCACCTCGTACGAGGAGTCCGCCCGCGTCTTCGGCGCCTCGCCCCTGCAGATCCTGCGCCACATCGTGATCCCCCTCGTGCGCCCGGGCCTGGCCACCATCGCCGTATGGGCGCTGGCCAGCGTCTGGGGCGGGTTCCTCTTCCAGTTCATCCTGCTGCGCGACCCCGGCAAGGCGCCCGGCTCGGTCATCCTCTACACCCTCTACACCGAGGGCGGCGCGCCCAGGCTCGACCTGATCTCCACGTTCTCGCTGCTGTACTCGCTGCCGGTGGTGGCGATGTACCTGTTCGTCTCCCACCGCTACGGCTTCCGCTTCCACGGAGGGATCAAACGGTGATCTCCCTGCACGGCCTGACCAAGGTGTTCCCCGGCGGGGTCCGCGCCCTCGACGGCATCGACCTCACCGTCGCCGACGGCGAGTTCTTCGCCCTGCTCGGCCCCTCAGGCTGCGGCAAGACCACGCTCCTGCGCACCATCGCCGGGCTGGAGACCCCCACCGGCGGGCGCGTCAGCATCGACGGCGCCGACGTCACCCGGCTCCCGCCCGGAGACCGCGACGTCGCTATGGTCTTCCAGGACTACGCGATCTTCCCCCACATGGACGTCACCGCCAACATCGCCTACCCCCTGCGCGTCAAGAAGGTCCCCCGCGACCGGCGCACCGCCAAGGCCGCCGAGGTCGCCGCCCGGCTCAGCCTCACCGAGCTCCTCCACCGGCGCCCCGCCGAGCTCTCCGGCGGCCAGCAGCAACGCGTCGCGCTCGCCCGGGCCATCGCCTGCCACCCCGCCGCGTTCCTCTTCGACGAGCCCCTGTCCAACCTCGACGCCCGCCTCCGCCTCGAAGCCCGTACCTTCCTCAAGCGCCTGCAGCGCGAGCTCGCCGTCACCACCGTCTTCGTCACCCACGACCAGGCCGAAGCACTCGCCCTCGCCGACCGCATCGCCGTCATGTCCGACGGCCGCATGATCCAGGTCGGCTCACCCGCCGAGATCTTCCATCGCCCCGCCACCACGTTCGTCGCCTCGTTCATCGGCTCCACCCCCATGAACCTGCTGCCCGCCCGGATCACCGACGGCGGCCTGGCCGTGGCCGGCGCCGTACTCCCCGCTCCCGGCCCCTGCCCCGCGGAGATCACGGGCGAGGACGACCTCACCTACGGCGTACGTCCCGAATACATGGACCTGTCCGCCGCCGAACGCCCCGGCGCCATCCCCGGCGTCGTCTCCGTGCTGGAGAACCTCGGCACCCACACCCTCGTCACCATGGAGTCCCCGGACGCGCTCATCCAGCTCGTCGTCCAGGAAGGCGAGGAGCCCGAGCTCGGCGCCCGCGGCTGGGCCGTCCCGCGCCGCGCACTCCTCTACCGCGACGGCGCCCTCCTGACCTGACAGGTGCCCTGCTCGAAGGCACGCCCAGGACCCGCACCGGCATACTGGACAGTATGTCCAGGGAGTGGATCCTGCACGTCGACCTCGACCAGTTCATCGCCGCCGTCGAGATCCTGCGCAACCCCGAGCTCCGCGGCAAACCGGTCGTCGTCGGCGGCTCAGGAGACCCCGCGCAGCCGCGCACCGTCGCCGCCACCGCCACCTACGAGGCCCGCGAACACGGCGTCCACTCCGGCATGCCCCTGCGCACCGCACTCAGACGCTGCCCGGAGGCCGTCTTCCTGCCCAGCGACCCGCCCGCCTACGAGGCCGCCTCCGAACGCGTCATGGCCGTCCTGCGCGAGTTCCCCGTCCGCGTCGAGGTGTGGGGCTGGGACGAAGCCTTCGTCGGCGCCGCCACCGACGATCCTGAAGCCCTCGCCGCCGAGCTCCAGCAAGCCGTACGCGCCCGCACCGAGCTGTCCTGCTCCGTCGGCATCGGCGACAACAAGCACCAGGCCAAACTCGCCTCCGCGTTCGCCAAGCCCGCCGGGATCTACCGCCTCACCGGCGACAACTGGGCCGAGGTCATGAACGACCGCCCCACCGACGCCCTCTGGGGCATCGGCGCCAGGATCTCCAAGAGACTGGCCGCGCTCGGCCTCCACACGGTCGCCCAGCTTGCCGCCGCCGACCCCGCCGACCTGGCCGGCCACTTCGGGCCCACCAACGGCCCCTGGTACCGCTATCTCGCGCTCGGCAAGGGCGAGGCCGAGGTCGTCACCACCCCGTGGGTCGCCCGCGGCCACAGCCGCGAGACCACCTTCCCGCACGACCTCACCGATCGGGCCGAGATCACCCGGCACGTCACCGAGCTGGCCGAACGCGTCGCCCGGGACGCGGTCGCGGAAGGACGGCAGGTCATCCGCGTCTCGGTCAAGGTGCGGTTCGCCCCGTTCCTCACCCGGACCCGCCAGTCGAAGCTCCCCGCCCCCACCACGGACGCCGGCGCGCTGTCCGCCGCGGCCGTCTCCGTCCTCGGCCGCTTCGACCTCGACCGCCCCGTCCGCCTGCTCGGCGTCGCCGTCGACTACACGATGCCCGACACCTAGAGAGCTCAGGCGACCCTGGTCACCGTGGCGTAGAACTCCGCCCGCAGCCGATCATCGGCCCGTGCCAACTCCGCCAGCTCCTCCTCCGGAACCTCCGCCTCGTCCCACTCCCCGAGGCTCCGCCCCACGTAAGCGAGCGCCCGCCACACCACGCCAGGATCATCCCTGAACTGCCCGATCCCCGTGTTGCACGGCAGGCACAACACAAACCGCACATCACCCGTGCGATGGCAGTGATCGACATGCTCAGGCGGCCGATCCCAGCACACCACGCACAACCCGTGCTGAGCCGAGATCATCCGCTCGACGTCCTCGGGCCGGACCCGGTACCGCTGCGACAGGTGATGAGCACGTGTGCGAGCCACCTCCCCGGCCGCCCGGCGCTCAGGAAGCACCACGAACTCCGGCCAGAGCACGTCCCCGCCCAGATAGAGCGCGGCCAGCTCCAGCAGCACGAGGTTGTCGCCGAAGTGCCCCAGCCCGTTGTTGCAGTTGAAGCAGAGAACGCCCCGGACCTGCCCGCTCCGGTGACAGTGGTCGACGAATGTGCCCGGCGCGCTCTGGCAGATGGCGCAGAGCCCGCCCTGTCGGGCGAGCATGCGCTCGAAGTCGTCCTCGGTGATGCCGTAACGGCGCTTCAGATGGTAGTTGCGAGTACTGCCGTGCTTCTTGACTCGCTCCTCGCGCATCACGGTGTTGTGACACGGCTTGCAGTAGGCGGCCAGTCCAGACTTCTCTGTACGATTGCGCCCGAACTCCTCGACGAGCTTGATCTCCTCACACCGAGGGCAGTACTTGTGGCCCTCAGGAACGGTGATCGCTTGCGGAGAGGAGAAGGAAGTCTCCGAGTTCGGGCGCAACAAGCGCATCCGGGCACCGCTTGCGACCTCCCGACCCCTCCACCACACCCCCCAATGTCCGGATTTATCCCCTATTGTCCGCCCTTCTGTACATAGCTCCTCACGAACTCCTCTGCGTTCTCTTCGAGCACTTCGTCGATTTCGTCCAGAATCGCGTCGACATCGTCGGTGAGCTTCTCCTGCCGCTCCTGAACGTCGGGCTGCGCCGAGGCTTCGGTCTCCTCGACTTCGGACTCGCGCCGACCGGCCTGCTTCTGCCCGCCGGTGTCCTTGGTTGCCATGTCCTACCTCCGCTTGGGGGACTGCCTCTAGGCATATCTTCCCCGAACCGGACGACATTTCGCGCCGATCCACCTGCGATCTTGCCGGGTTGACTAGATAGTGTTCCTATCCAATAATGAGGTCCCGTACCCACAGGAGGTCCCGATGTCCCCATCGTCCCTGAGCACGGCAGGTGTGCTCCTCATCACAGTCCCGCTGGTCGCCTTCGGCGGCGTCTCGCTGCTGTCGTTCCTGATGAAGAACGTGCCCGGTTACCTGGACAACCCGGTCCGTCGCGGACTGTGGCGGGCCGGGCACGCCCACGCGGGGGTGCTGGTCCTGTTCGGCCTGGTGGCGATGCTGTACGTCGACCAGACGGGCCTGTCGGAGGGCATGAAGGCGCTGACGCGCACGCTGATCGTGGCGGCCCCGATCCTGATGCCGCTGGGTTTCTTCCTGTCCGTGGTGCGGCCCGCCGACACCAAGCCGAGCAAGCTGATCTGGCTGACGGTGGCGGGCGGCGTGTGCCTGGCGGTCGGCACGCTGACGCTGGGCGTCGGCCTGGTGACCGCGTGAGGGACCCGCTGCGGGTCTGACCCGCGGCGGGTCTAGTCGCCGCCGGTGAGGGCGGCGACGAGGTCGGCGGCGGTGCGGCAGCGGTCGAAGAGCTCGCCGACGTGGGCCTTGGTGCCGCGCAGCGGTTCGAGGGTGGGCACGCGCTGCAGCGACTCCCTGCCGGGGATGTCGAAGATGACGGAGTCCCAGGAGGCTGCGGCGACCGATTCGCTGTACTGGCTCAGGCAGCGGCCGCGGAAGTAGGCGCGGGTGTCGGTCGGAGGGCTCTCGACGGCGCGCTGCACGTCTTCCTCGGTGACGAGGCGCTGCATGCGGCCGCGGGCGACGAGCCGGTTGTACAGGCCGCGATCGGGCCGGATGTCGGAGTATTGCAGGTCGACGAGCTGGAGCCGGGGGTGGGACCAGGCGAGGCCGTCGCGGGTGCGGTAGCCCTCGAGGAGCTCGAGCTTGGCGACCCAGTCGAGCTCGCGGGCGAGCTGCATGGGGTCTTCCGCGAGGCGGGTGAGCACGGATTCCCAGCGGTCGAGGACGTCCTTGTTCATCTCGTCCTGGGCGATGCCGCGTTCCTCGACGTACTTGCGGGCCTGCTCGAGGTATTCCATCTGCAGCTGGACGGCGGTGAGCTTGCGGCCGTCGCGCATGGCGATCTCGTAGCGGCAGGTGGGGTCGTGCGAGACGGCCCGCAGAGCCTGTACGGGGTTCTCGACGGCGAGGTCTCGGGTGAGGAAGCCCTCTTCGATCATGGCGAGGACGAGGGCGGTGGAGCCCAGCTTCAGATATGTCGAGATCTCCGACATGTTGGCGTCGCCGATGATCACGTGCAGCCGGCGGTACTTCTCCGGGTCGGCGTGCGGCTCGTCCCTGGTGTTGATGATGGGCCGCTTCAAGGTGGTCTCGAGACCCACCTCGACCTCGAAGAAGTCGGCTCGCTGGCTGATCTGGAAGCCTTCGCCGCGCGAGTCCTGGCCGATGCCGACCTTGCCGGCGCCGACGACGACCTGGCGGGAGACGAAGAAGGGCGTCAGGTGCCGGACGATGTCGGCGAACGGGGTGGCGCGCCGCATCAGGTAGTTCTCGTGGCAGCCGTAGGAGGCGCCCTTGGCGTCGGTGTTGTTCTTGTAGAGCTGGATGGGCGCGTTGGAGGGGATGGCGGAGGCCCGGGTGGCGGCGTCGTACATGACCCGCTCCCCTGCCTTGTCCCAGAGCACCGCGGCCCGCGGGTTGGTGCACTCGGGCGCGGAGTATTCGGGGTGGGCGTGGTCGACGTAGAGCCTGGCGCCGTTGGTGAGGATGACGTTGGCGAGGCCGAGGTCCTCGTCGGTGAGCTGGCTGGGATCGGCCACCTCCCTGGCCAGGTCGAAGCCGCGCGCGTCGCGGAGCGGGTTCTCCTCCTCGAAGTCCCAGCGTGCCCTGCGCGCGCGAGCCGCCGAGGCGGCCAGGTAGGCGTTCACGACCTGTGAGGAGGTCACCATCGCGTTGGCGCCTGGCTGACCTGGTACGGAGATGCCGTATTCGGTCTCGATGCCCATCACCCGACGCACCGTCATGCAACACCCTCTGTTCGTCCGGGTCTGTCTATCCGCCGTTTATATGCCCGAGCCTATGCCCTTCACAGTGCCCCAAGGCCACAGAGTTATGGCACCGACGCCTTTTCAACCTGTACGGCCGGAGCTGATGTGGTTTGTGGTGATCTGCGGGGCTTGAGTAGCCGCTGGATGGGGCGTTCGGCAAAGGAGTACACGAGATATGAGAGCCCGACGGCGGTCAGGACGGTCACGGTGGCGACCGCCCAGGGGGGCAGTTCGCCGGTGAGCGCCGGGATGAGGAGCACCGCGACGACGCCATGGAACAGGTAAAGCGGGTATGTGATGCCCCCGAGCGCGGTGAGCGTCTTGGAGGGTTTGAGCCTGAGCAGCCCGAGCGCCGCGACCGCCATCACGCCGAAGATCAGGGTGATGGTGATGATCACGCTGAGGTCGGTGACGGGCATGTTCTTGAACCCGGCGAGCTCGATGCGGCCGTGCACGCGTTCGAGTGCGGAGTGGATCGAGATGCCGTAGCCGCCGGCCACGTACAGCCACGGCAGCCAGGCGCTCCCGTGCTTGTGGATCAGATACAGGGCCATTCCGGCGATGAAGTAAGGCGCGTAGCGGGGCATGACGATCTCGTTCACGAGGTCGTTCCCGAGCAGTTCGGCGCCCACGGCGGCGACCAGCCAGACGCCGGCGAACACCAGGACGCGCCCGTAGGTGACGCCGACGATCACGAGGATGGAGATCAGGAGGTAGAAGCGCAGCTCGGCCCACAGCGACCAGTAGACGCCGCTGGCGTCGGTGACCTTGAACAGCCGCTGGAACATGCTGGCGTTCAGCAGGTATTCGCCTGGGGAAAGTTTTGGGTCCAGCGCCTTGGCTCCGGTGAGCCCGTAGAGGGCCGCGACGGCGGCCAGGCTGAGCCAGTACGCGGGGTAGAGCCGGACCAGCCGGGATCGGGCGAAACCGCCGAGCCCGCGCCCCCAGACGGTCATGAGGATGACGAATCCGCTGATGATGAAGAACAGCTCGACGCCCAGGATGCCCAGCCCTGCGATGGGGGCTAACGCGGGGAACAGCTCGGCGGGCCGGTCTCCCCAGACCGACGCGTACGCGACCAGGTAGTGGAAGGCGACCACGGCCACGGCGGCGATGAATCGCAGAAGGTCGAGTTCGGCCAACCGGCCGTCACCCCGAGCATGCTTTGGCCGGTTGGGTTGCTGCACGGCCCTTAGACGTCACCCTGATCACTTTGGTTCCACGATTCCCTCTGTTCCCACGAGCAACACGTGCGAGGCGTCGTCCAGCCCGAGCGCGTCGCGGGCGGCGGGACCGAGGGCGAGCAGCCCTGCGGCTCCGGCGGCGCCGCAGGCGGACACCTCGACGCCGTGCCCGGCCAGCAGCCGGGCGGCGGCCTCCGCCTGGTCGTCGGTGATCGTCATGAACAGGTCGGTGAGGTGGTCGAGCAGGCGGTAGGCGAGGAGGGAGGGCTCGCGGCAGTCGAGCCGGCCGAGCGTGGTGCGGCCGCCGGGGACGCGGACGGGCTCGCCCGCGCGGGCGCTCTCCAGCAGGCAGGGCGCGGCCTCGGGCTCGACGACGACGATCCTCGGCTGCTCGCCCCAGCGGTCGCGCACGTATCCGGCCGCCGCCGCGGCCAGGCCGCCGACGCCCGCCTGCACGAACACGTGGGTGGGCGGCCCCCCGGCCGGCATGTGGGAGGACGGCTCCGCCAGCACATGGGTGAGCGGCCCGTCCGGCACGTGGATGGACGCCCCGTCCGCCCCGTCTGGTACATGGGTGGGCACCCCGTCCGGCGCGTGGGTGGGGACCCCGTCCAGCCCCGCCCCCAGGGCCCCGGG
>NZ_VCKX01000370.1 GCF_005889725.1 Nonomuraea zeae | reverse complement strand
TATACACAAGGCGTAGCGTCGGCAGCGTCAGATGTGTATAAGAGCCAGGCGGTCGACAGCCTCGCGGCGGGTCCGCTCCGGGCGGCGGTCGTAGCGGGCCGTGGTGGCCGGCGAGGAGTGCCCGACCAGGGCCTGGGCCGTCGCCAGGTCCACCCCCGCGTCCAGCAGCTCGCCGATGAACGTACGCCGGAAGTCGTGCGCCGTACGCCGCGCCGCGCCCGCCTCGCCCAGCCGCCGCGCCAGGATGTCCGCGATGCCCTGCCCGGTGAGCCCCGCCGGGCGCCCGTCGCGCAGCCGCAGCCGCCCGGCCTTGCTGATCGGGCTGAACAGCGCCCCAGGAGCGCTCCCCCGCACCGCCAGCCAGCGCTCGACCAGCCCGATCGCGTCCGTCGTCAGATAGACCAGCCGTTCCTTGTCCCGCTTGCCCCGCACCCGCAGCGACCGCGCGCCCGGGTCGTAGTCGGCCAGCGCCAGGCCCCCGAGCTCGGCGCGGCGGCAGCCGGTGGAGTAGAGGACGGCGATCAGCGCCGCGTCGCGCACCCCCGCGGCCGAGTCGTCGCAGGCCGACAGGGCCGCGCCGACCACCTCCGGCGGCACGTGGTGCCCCGTCGGCAGCCGGGTCTGGCGCACGGGGGCGAGGTCGGAGGCGCGGGCGAAGTCCTCGGCGCTGCTCTGGCCGAGCCGCCACGCCTCCTTCAGCACGCGCCGCAGCGCCACCAGGTGCTTGTTGACGTAGGCCGCGGACCAGCCCTGATCGGTGAGCATCGTCCTGATGCGGACGGTGTGCTCGTAACGCAGCAGATGCCACGGCTGGCCCGCGCCCGTGGCCGCCTCGTCGCCGGTGAGCAGCCGGGCCAGCCGGTCGAGGCAGCCGCGCATCGTGCGCCGCGACTCGGAGCTGGTGAGCGAGTCGAGATAGACGTGGTACGGGTCGCGTGCCGGCTCGACCGGCAGCCCCGCCAGATCGGGTACGGCAGGCAGGCTCACCTGGACGATCTTACGACGCCGCGGCCCCCGGCGGCCCGCGCGGGACTCAGAAGGGGCCGGTGAGCTCGCCCAGCTTGTCCGTCAGCTGCAGGTTCGCCGAGTAGTCGACCGGCACCGCGATCACCGACACCACGTCGTCGGCCAGCGCCTTGCGCAGCGTCGGCAGCAGCTCGTCCGCCGCGCCGATCCGGTAGCCGCGCGCCCCGAAGCTCTCGGCGTACTTCACGAAGTCGGGGTTGCCGAAGGCCACGTTGGAGTCGCGCCCGAGCTCCAGGTCCATCTTCCACTCGATCAGCCCGTACGCGTCGTCCACCCACACCAGCACCACGAACGGCACCCGCTCGCGCACGGCGGTCTCCAGCTCCTGCGAGTTCATCAGGAACGCCCCGTCGCCCGTCGCCGCCAGCACCCGCCGCCGCGGGAAGGCGAGCTTGGCGGCCAGCGCGCCCGGCACGGAGAAGCCCATGGACGACAGCCCGTTGGAGACCAGCATCGTGTTCGGCTCGTAGGTCGGGTACATGCGGGCCATCCACATCTTCACCGCGCCGGTGTCGGCCAGCACGATGTCCTCGCGGCCCATCGCCTCGCGGATGTCGGCCACCACCCGGCGCGGCGACAGCGGGAATCGGCCCTCCGAACGCCCCTGCGCCAGCTCCTCCCGCATCATGCGGCGGATCTTCTCGCCGGTGCCGTTGATCTCGAACCTGCGGTGGACGGCGTCGGCGAGCGCGTGCAGCGAGCGCGAGATGTCCCCCTGGACGCCGACCGCCACCGGATAGTGGTCGTCCACCTCGGCGGGGAACTGGTGAATGTGGATGATCTTCTTGTCCCGCGCCGGGTTGATCTTGACCGGGTCGAACTCCTGCAGCTCGTACCCGACGCTGATCAGCACGTCGGCCTCGTCGAAGCCGAAGTTCACGTAGTCGTGCCGCATGAACCCCACCGCGCCGAGGGCGTGCCGGTGGTCGTCGGGGAAGACGCCCTTGCCGTTGAACGTGGTCGCCACCGGCAGCCCGAGCCGCTCGGAGAAGCGCACGAGCGCCTGCCCGGCGCCCGCCCTGGACGCGCCGTGCCCGGCCAGCACGATCGGCTGGCGCGCGGTGGCCAGCACGTCGGCCGCGCGGGCGATCTGGGCGGGCGAGGGGTCCTGGGTGCGTACCACGTTCACCGGCAGCGGGCGCAGGTCGGCGGGCACCTCGGCGGACTCGACGTCCTCGGGGATGGCGAGGTAGACGGCGCCGGGCCGCTCGGTCTGGGCGGTCTTGAACGCCTTGCGGATCATCTCCGGCAGCGCCTGCGGCGCGGGCGCCAGCTCCGCCCACTTGGTGATCGGCCTGAACAGCGACACCAGGTCCACCACCTGGTGCGACTCCTTGTAGATGCGGTCGAGCCCGACCTGCGCGGTGATCGCCACCACCGGGGTGCTGTTGGTGGTGGCGTCGGCCACGCCGAGCATCAGGTTGATCGCGCCGGGCCCGAGCGTCGCCGACGCCACCCCCGCCTTGCCGGTCAGCCTGCCGTAGATCTCCGCCATGAACGCCGCACCCTGCTCGTGCCGGACCAGCACGTAGCGGATGGAGGAGTCCCTGAGCGCGTCGACGAAGTGGATGTTCTCCTCACCGGGGATGCCGAAGACGTATTCGACGCCCTCGGCCTCCAGAGCCTGCACGATGAGCCGGGCCGCGGTGGCCTGCGCTGACATGCGAAACGCCTTCTTCCATGAACGACTGCTTTCCTGCAAGCGCGGGAGTGACCCGGTTCATTCCACGGGCTCGGCGGTGACGACCTCGGGCCCCGAGTCGGTGACGATGACGTCGTCCTCGTAGGAGGCTCCGCCCACGGCCGGCATGGCGATCCGGCGTTCGAGCGCCAGGCACATGCCCGCCTCGATCACCTCGCCCGCGTCCCGCCCGTCCGCCGCCACCCAGGGCGGCTCGAACGACAGCCCGAGCCCGTGCCCCCAGGCCCCGCCCAGCTCCGACTCGGGCATCCCGTGATGGGTGACGAACGCCGAGCGTTCGAACACCTCCTGGCACCGCCGCGCCACCTGGCCGACCTGGAGCCCGGGCCGCAGCACCTCGATCCCCGCATGGACGGCGTCACGGACCGCGTCGAGCAGCCGCCGCTGCTCTATGGTCGGCTCGGCGCCCACGACCCAGGTGCGGGCGAGGTCGAACAGGTAGCCGTGCACGGACCCGTACAGGTCGATCCTGAGCAGATCGCCCGCGGACAGCGGGCGGCCGGAGTAGGGGGCCGGGTCGGAGGCGGCGAACGTGTGCGACTCGGTGCCGGAGGAGATGCCCATGCCGTAGTAGGCGCCGCCGGCCCGGACGATCTCCGCGATCGCGGCCGCGGCCACCTCGGCCTCGGTGACGCCCGGCGTGGCCGCGCCCCTGGCGGCCGTCATCGCGCGGACGCCGAGCACGCCCGCGGCGCGCATGAGGTCCAGCTCCGCCGGGCTCTTGACCCGGCGCGCCGTCCAGGCCAGGTCGTCCGCGCCGACCAGCTCGTGCCCCGGCAGCACCGAGCGCAGCCGGCACCACCACGGCGCGGACATCGCCTCGCAGCCGATCAGGCCGACGCGGCCCGGCGGGATCGCGGCCCTGAGCTGCTCGGCCAGCGCGTCCACGAGGTCGGGCGCCGCGCGCACCCGCGCGGCCGGCCCGGGCTCCTGGACCGTTCCATCGCCCGTCAGCAGCAGGGCGGGGCCGTCCACCGGCAGCACCACGGCCGCGTGCCCCTGCGCCCTCCAGCGGCCTGGCAGGTCGGGGACGAAGGGCTGATGCTGGTAGAACCCCGTGAGGTAGTAGACGCCGGCGTAGTGGTCCTGCGCCGCTCCGCCCCTCGACCAGGCCACGACGCCACGGAACCCCGCCTGCGCGGCCAGGCGGCGCATCGCCGCCTGCCGCGCTTCGTACTCTTCGCCACCGATCCGCGCCACACCTGGTCTGTGCCCAGCTGAGGCGGCCCGTCACGGTCCTGGGACCACGGGTTTCGGGTTGTCACAACCCCTTGAGGAACGTCGCCGCGACCGGGGCCGCCACCTTGCCGCCCCCGCCACCGCCCTCGACGACCACGGCGAACGCCACGTCGCCCTTGAAGCCCATGAACCAGGCGTGGGTGTCGAGTTTCTCGCCGGTGCCGTACTCGGCCGTGCCGGTCTTGCCGTGGGTCCCCGAGGGCAGTCCCGCCGACTTGGCGGTGCCCTTGGTCACCACGGCCGACATCATCGAGTGCAGCCCGGACTTCACCCCGTCGGGGAGATCGCGCTCGTCGGCCTTCTGCTTCAGCGAGGGCACGAGGGTCGGCGGGCGCCAGGTCCCGTCGGCGATCGCGGCGGCCACCGAGGCCATCGACAGCGGGCTGGCCGTGATCCTGGCCTGCCCGAACGACTCCGCGGCCAGCTCGGCGTCCGACTGGGCCTTGGGGAAGCTGGCCTTCGCGGCCGGCACGCCGATGTTGAGCGGCTGGTTGAAGCCGACCTCCTCGGCCGCCTCCAGCAGCTTGTCCGCGCCCAGCTTCTGCTCGGCCAGCGGCGCGAACGTGGTGTTGCACGAGTGGGCGAAGGAGTCGAGGAACGACAGCGGGCCGAACGCCTCCTCGTCGGAGTTGCGGATCGGCAGCCCGCCGATGTTGACGTTCTTCGGGCAGGTCACCTGGTCCTGTGGCGACATCCCGGCCGCCAGCAGCCCGATCGCCGTGACGGCCTTGAACGTCGAGCCCGGCGGGTAGCGGCCGTCCAGCGCCCGGTTGAAGCCGCCCTTGTTGTTGACCACGGCCAGGATCTCGCCCGTCGAGGGCTTGATCGCCACCATCGAGGTGGGTTTGTCCATGTCCTTGACCGCCCCGACCGCGGCCGCCTGCACGCCCGGGTCGAGCGAGGTCTGCACGGGCTCGCCGTCCTTGCCGTCGATGGTGCCGAGCGTCTTGCCGCCGAGCTGGATCTCGGTGGCGGGCGTGCCGGCCAGCCGCTTCTGGAACGTCTCCTGCAGCCCGCCGCGCCCGACCGCCTGACCGACCTTGTAGGAGGAGCCGAGCTTGGCGACGTCCTTCTTGGTCGCCTTGTCCAGGTAGCCGACGAGCTGCTGCACCGACCCGCCGACGGTGCCGGTGTCGATGCGCCCGCCGTCGGCGTCGGTGATCTCGGCGCGGCCCGGCCAGCGGGTCTTGAGCGCGAACTGCGCGTTGGGGGTCAGCGAGGGGTGCAGCGTCTTGGGCGTCCAGTCGACCTTCCACGCGCGGTCGGCCACCATGAGGTCGATCTGACCCTGGTAGGACCAGGTGCCGACGTTCTTCATGGTCAGGGTGGCGGTGTAGGGGGCGCTGGCCCGGTCGTCACCCTGGGTGATCTTGCCGAGCTTGATCGACGCCGACTCGACCGCGAGCCCGGTGCGCTGCTGGTCGTAGGCGCCGAGCTGCTGCGGCGTGGCCAGCTCCGCCGCCATCGCGGTCTTGTCCCCCGCCTGCCACGCGGCGGCGAAACGCTGCGCGGTCTCGGCGGGCGTGCCCCTGGTGTGCAGCACGTAGTAGGCGCCACCGGCCGCGGCCCCCACCGCGAGCACGGTGACGCCGGACACGATCGCGATGGTACGGCCCCGCGCCATTGATCAGCCCCCTGGTCCTCGACGACAGGTGTCCGAGCTTAGTGGCGGCGGATCAGGACGTCCCATCGGTCGCCTTGAACCCGTTGGTCGCCTTGACGCTCGACGCGTAGGACGGCACGTATTCCTGGCCGGAGAGCCGCTGGATGGCCGCCATGATCTCGTCGGTGACCCGCCGCCGGTCGGCCGCCCTGGTGTGATCGCCCTCGAACCGCAGGGGCGCGCCGATCGAGATGCCGATCTTCGCGGGCCTCGGCACCTTGGCGCCCAGGGGCAGCACCTTCTCGGTGCCGCTGAGCGCCACGGGCAGCACCGGGGCGCCCGTCTTGAGCGCCAGCCAGGCCACCCCGATCTTGCCGCGGTAGAGGCGGCCGTCGGGAGAGCGGGTGCCCTCGGGGTGGATGCCGAACAGCTCACCCCGCTCCAGCAGGCCGGCGGCGGCGTCGAGCATGGCCTGCGCGGCGTGCGCGCTCTCGCGGTCGATCGGCAGGCTGCCGCCCAGCCGCATGAAGAACCCGGAGACGGGGTTGCCCTCGAAATACTCGTTCTTGGCGGTGAACGTCACGTGCCTGGGCAGCAGGGCCGGCAGCAGGAACGAGTCGAGCACCGACAGGTGGTTGGCGGCCAGGATCGCGGGCCCGCTCCTCGGCACATGCGCCGCGCCGGAGATGTGCGGCCGGCACATCGCGTGGGCGAGCGGCGCGGCGGCGAACTTGACCACTTCGTAAAGCAACGAGCTCTCCTGCATCATCGGCGATCTTCTGGCCGGTCGGCCACCCCACCATAAAGCAGGCGCCCCGCGGGTGGGCGGGGCGCCTGGAAACAGCTGCGCGAAGCTTTAAGGCCGATGTGGCGGTCGCCTCCTCGGCGAGGTGCACAACACGGCTCCAGCCGAACGGTATTCCGTGAAGGCGGTAATTTGCGGCCCGGGGGACACAGACCACATCGGCCTTTCGATGCTAACGGACATCCGGCGGCCCATATTCCATCGGCCCCAAAGAATCGGTCATGTTCTGGTCCAGTGTGGCTGGACCACGTCGAAGACCCGCTGCTCACGGCCACGCAGGGCAACTTCGGCGAATTGCCACAAAATCGCCCCCGTCGGGGCGTGGATCACGATCGACGGGCCCAGCGGCATCTGCAGCAGCTCCCCCTGCCAGCGCGGCACCCCCGGCGCCAGGAACCACTCCAGCGGCACCGCGTGCACCGAGGCCACCTCGCGCGGGTCGGCCACCGGCTCCTGCCGGCCGCCGAACGCCACCACCGGCGTGATCACGAACCCGGAGTCGGTGACGAAGTCGTCGAGCAGCCCGGCGACCTCGACGCCGGTGAGGCCGGTCTCCTCGGCCAGCTCCCGCAGCGCGGCCTCGACCGGCTGCTCGCCGTCGTCGAGCCGCCCGCCGGGCAGCGCCCACTGGCCGGGGTTGCGGCCGCGGGCGGCCCGCCTGATCACGACGGTGTAGGGGACGCGGTCGGCGTCCTCCAGGACGCAGACGGTGACGGCGGCCCGGCGCACCCCGCCGGCCGGCGGCACCTCCCGGCGGTCGAAGGAGGTCAGATGGGCGATGATCTGCTCACGGAGCACGTCGATCGGCGACAGCACGACTCCAGGATCTCACGCCCGCCCCCGAAGATCCCAAGGTGGCGGGCCCGGAAGTGGTGCTCAGCGGGGTCCGTACGGGAGCCGTACCGTGACCTGGAGGCCGCCCTGCGCCGGCGCCACCGCGCTGACCTGCCCGCCGTGCGCGTGCACGATGGCGCGCACGATCGACAGCCCGAGCCCCGCCCCCTTGAACGAGCGCACCCGGTCGCCCTGCGACCTGCTGAACGGCTCGAACAGGTCGTCCACCTCGTACGGCGGCACCAGCGGCCCGGTGTTGCGCACCGTGATCACCGCGCCGCCCCGCTCCCCGCCGAGGGTGAGCCAGACCTCGCCGTCGCGGACGTTGTGCTTGATCGCGTTCTCCAGCAGGTTGAACACGCACCGCTCCAGGAACAGCGGGTCCCCTTCGACGAGGGCCGGGCGCAGGTCCTGGTGCAGCGTGATGGGCCGCTTGCGGGACTGCAGGTCGATCTGCTCCAGCACGGTGCGCACGACCTGCTCCAGGTCCACCGGCTTGCGCACGGTGAGCTCCTGCTCCGACTGGGCGAGCAGCAGCAGGCCCTCGATGAGCCGCTCGTAGCGGGCGTTGGTGCCGAGCAGCGCCCGGGCCAGCGCCTTCAGGTCGGGCGAGGCGGCCGGCTCCTCCAGCGACACCTCCAGCACCGTGCGGTTGACGGCCAGCGGCGTGCGCAGCTCGTGCGAGGCGTTGGCGATGAAACGCCGCTGCGCGTCGAACACCCGGTGCAGCCGGTCCAGCATCGCGTCGAAGGTGTCGGCCAGCCGCCTGACCTCGTCGGGCGGCCCGCGCAGCCCGATCCGCTCGTGCAGCGTGCTCTCCGACAGCCGCTGCGCCGTGTCGGTCACCCGGTCCAGCGGGCGCAGCGCCCGGTCCGCGAGCACGTACCCGAGCACCAGGGCGACGGCGCCGACCAGGACGAGCACGAGCGTGGACGAGCGCACCATGTCGCCGAGCACGCTGTCGGCCCGCTGCTCGACCTCGCCCTGGAAGAGGACGTCGGGGACGGCCGCGCCCGGCCTCGGCGCGGCGTCCGGCGGCAGGGCCTTGACCAGGCTGCTGCCCACGAACTGCTGGTTCATCGCCTGCGCGGTGAACAGGTACGTGAACCACAGCAGGATCGAGCCCGCCGCGAAGAACAGGCCGCCGAACAGGATCGTCAGCCGCAACCGCAGCCGCCTGCTGCTCCACCACAGGCGGCCCCGCCTCATCCGCTCCTGGACGGTCAAAGCCGGTATCCCTTGCCCGGCACGTTCTGGATCGCCGGCGGCACGCCGAGCTTCCTGCGTAACGACGTGATCGTGACGCGCAGGGCGCCGGTGCCCGTGTCGGCGTACTCGTCCCACACGCTCCTGCGCAGCTCGCCGGAGGTGACCAGCTTCCCGTCCGCGCTGAGCAGCTCGCGCAGCACGTCGAACTCCTTGCGGTTGAGCGGCACCCGCCGCCCGTCCCTGGTGACCGTGCGGCGGTCCGGGTCGAGCGTGATCCCGGCCCGTTCGAGCGGCGGGACCGCCGCGCGGGCCGAGCGGCGGGACAGTGCCCTGACCCTGGCCACCAGTTCGGCGAACGCGAACGGCTTGACCAGGTAGTCGTCCGCCCCCAGCGCCAGGCCGTCGATCTTGTCGCGGATCTGGCCGGCCGCGGTCAGCATGAGCACCCGGCCGCCCCCGCCGCTCTCGCGCAGCCGCCTGCACACGTCGTCGCCGTGCACCTCGGGCAGGTCCCGGTCGAGCACCACGACGTCATAGTCCACGTACGCGGCCATGTCCAGGGCCTCCTGCCCGTCGTAGGCCACGTCCACGGCGATCGCGTGCAGCCTGAGCCCGTGTGCGACCGCGTCCGCCAGCCGTTCCTCGTCCTCCACGACAAGCACCCGCATCGCCGGCCCCTTTCCTCTGGCCACGAGCGTGGCGGAACCCGTGTTAGCCGGAAGTAAGGGCTTATCCGGGTTTAGCACCCGGTGGGTTGGAGTGGGGCCGCGCCGCCGGGCGAAGGACCCGCGGCGCGGAGGAGCGAGAACCCATGAACAAACGGTTGCTACCGGCCGCCGTCATCCTCGTGCTGGTCCTGTCCCTGGCCCTGGCCGCGTGCGGCGGCGCCCCGGCTCCTGACGACGGCGTGGTCAGCGCGGCCACGGGCCCCGCGTCGGCCTCCGCCACCGCCTCCGCCTCCCCGTCGGCCACGATGGACGCGGACGAGGCGGCGCTGAAGTTCGCGCAGTGCATGCGCGAGCACGGCGTCGACATGGCCGACCCCAAGGGCGGCCGGCTCCAGCTGATGATCCCCGAGGGGACGGACAAGAAGAAGGCCGAGCAGGCCGACAAGGCGTGCCGGCCCATCATGGAGTCCGCCGTACGCGACCGGGCCACCCCCAGCCAGGAGGACTTCGACCGGATGCTCAAGTTCGCGCAGTGCATGCGCGAGCACGGCATCGACATGGCCGACCCCAAGCCGGGCGAGGGGCTGCGCGTCCAGCTGAAGGGCTCGAAGGACAAGCTCGACGCCGCGCACAAGGCATGCGAGAAGTACGGACCCGGCTTCGGCAAGCCCAGGCAGACGCCCGGCGGCGGGCAGACCGGGGGCTGGCAGCCCGGAGGCGGGCAATCCGGAGGCGGGCGATGAGGAAGGGCCTGGTGCTGGGCGGCGGCACGGTGCTGGCCGCCGCTGTCACGTGGACCGCCGTGGCCGTGCTGAACGACGGCGTCACCGGCGCCGCCGCGCCCTCCACGGCACCGCTCCCCCCTGCCACCGCCGGCATCGTCCGGCAGGACCTGGTGGAGACCAAGACGGTGGCCGGCTCGCTCACCTACGCGGGCGAGCGGCAGCTCGCCTCCGGCGCCGCCGGGACGGTGACGTGGGTGGCGGCCGAGGGGGCGGTGATCCGCCGCGGCCGGCCGCTGCTCAAGGTGGACCGCAAGCCGCTCGTGCTGATGTACGGCAAGCTGCCGCTGTACCGTACGCTCCAGCGCGGCATGTCCGACGGGCCCGACGTCGAGCAGCTCGAACGCAACCTCAAGGCGCTCGGCTACGGCGACTACCTGACCGTGGACGACCACTTCAGCTACGCCACCCAGCAGGCCGTCAAGGAGTGGCAGGACGACCGGGGGCTGCCGGAGTCCGGGCGGGTGGACGCCGCCCAGGTGGCCTTCCAGCCGGCCGCCGTCCGCGTGACCGCCGCCAAGGTCGCCGTCGGTGGCAGGAGCGCCCCCGGTCAGCAGGCGCTCACCGTGAGCGGCATCCGCCGCCTCGTGCACGTGGACCTCGACACCGCCGACCAGTCGCTGGCCCGCAAGGGCGCCAAGGTCACCGTGACCCTGCCGGGCGGCGAGCAGGCGAGGGGCACGATCACGTCCGTCGGCACGGTCGCGGAGTCGTCCGGGCAGGAGCAGGACACGAGCACCACCATCGACGTGGACATCACGCTGGCCGAGCAGCCGAAGACCCGGCTGGACCAAGCGCCGGTCGAGGTGGAGATGCAGAGCGAGCGGCACGAGAACGTGCTGGCCGTGCCCGTGGAGGCGCTGCTGGCCCTGCGCGAGGGCGGCTTCGGGGTCGAGGTGGCCTGTCTCGAAAACCCCTC